>JAIRLB010000074.1 GCA_031259745.1 Rickettsiales bacterium
CTTGTTTCACAAGACTCCATTTACCCGGGTTGTGCGGTCAAGCCGCACAATGACAGCCACGGGATGACAGAGGAGAGAAGTTAAGAGCGTAAAATAAAGGAAAAAGGAATAAGATTAAAGACCAAAGAACAAAGACCAGATAAGGAAAAAGTAATAAGGAAAAAGGAATAGGGAATAAGTTAATGAACAATGAACAGTGAACAATTTTATAGGTTGGGTACGCTTTTCATACCAGCAACATATTACCTGATACCTGATTTTGTTCTTTGCTCTTTGTTCTTTTCTCTTATTCCTTTTTCCTTATTCCTTATCTGGTCTTTGTTCTTTTTTCTTATTCCAGATTTGCTTTTTGTTTTTTATCTGCTATTATTTCTCTCAGATAAAAACGAAAAAAAGGAGAAAATTATGGCTATATCATTAAAAGGAACCCAGACCGAAAAAAATCTGCTGATCGCGTTCGCGGGGGAATCGCAGGCGCGCAACCGTTATACTTTCTTTGCCTCTAAGGCGAAAGAAGATGGGTATCAGGCCATCTCAAAGATTTTCCTGGAAACCGCGGAACAGGAAAAAGAGCATGCCGAGCGCCTGTTCAAATTCCTTGAGGGCGGCGATTTGGAAATCACGAATTCTTATCCGGCCGGCAAAATCGGCTCTACATTGGAAAATCTGCAGGCGGCGGCATACGGCGAGCACGAGGAAAACACGGAAATGTATCCGAAATTCGCGCAAATCGCGGCCCAGGAAGGTTTCGAGGCCATTGCCGAAATCTTGAAGAATATCGGCTATGCGGAGCGGTATCATGAATCGCGTTTCCGCGCTTTGATCGAGGCAATCGAAAAAGGAACATTGTTCAAGCAGGATAAAATCGTCATGTGGCGCTGCACGAATTGCGGCATGTGGCATATCGGCGCCGAGGCGCCCAAAGTATGCCCGGCATGCCTGCATGCCCAGGGCTATTTCATCAGCGAGGGCATCACGTCGCGCTGCGATACAAACGAAGGTTTCTGTGAATATACAAATATCGACTAATCAGTTTGATGCTGAAATAACCTTATGCGAAAAATAAACCCCGCAGCAGCATTAGCCCCGCGGGGGTCTTTCTTTGATTCATTATTTTCTATGGCTGTTATATGTCTTTTTATTTATTAAATTATCTTCAAATTCTTCAGTTCTTCATATACCTCATCTGCGATCATTTTTGTTCCGCATTATTTGGATGCTCATCAGCAGCATATAGTTCTGACAGATTACGCGACGCCTATTTGTCTCTAACTGCTCTTGACTCATCATTCGTACGGAGCAACTGTATTGAAAATCAAGATTAATCTTGAGCACAGGCCATATTTTAATAAACTCTGTTAACATGCAGCAGCTTTTATCATGCATGCTACTATCGCTACCATTAAACGGAAATCCCTTGTACACTGCTATATCTTGAACAATCGTGGAACGCAGGGGATTCCCGCCTGCGCGGGAATGACGGATATGAGGCATGGCAATTATAAACGTCATATTTCTGTATATGAAATTATTGACCTTTACAATCAAATGCGGCGATAATTTTATATTCCGACATTATAAATTCCCTGTCTTAAATTCGTCATATCCTTCGTAATAATAACTGGTGTCTATGCCGTGCATAAATGTTTCGCGATCGTTTATTTTTCCGGTCAGTGCGGATTTCAGCAATTGTTTGATTTCAGTGTCTTTTACCGGGCTTCGCTGCATTGCGGACAGGTATTCGTCTTTATCGATTTTGTTCCAATCGATTACTTTCTTTAATTCTTTTTTCAGAATCAAATCCAGCCATATTCGCGTTGCGCGGCCGTTGCCTTCGCGAAAGGGATGCGCGATATTCATTTCCACATATTTTGCCACAATTTCATCAAATGTTACTTGGGGCATTTTATCAATAGCTTTTAGTGATTGCGGCAAATACATCAACGGCGCAAAACGAAAGTTTCCTTTTGCAATATTCACATCGCGCAACTTGCCGGCGAAATTGTAAATATCTTTGAACAAAGCCTTGTGAATTCGTTGCAGCCCGCCGAATGTTCCGACTTTGATTTTATCCATTGCGCCTGTGTCGTATAGTTTTTTTGCGGCGATTTTGCTAATACGCTCTTCCGCCTTGTTCAGTTCAATTTGTGAAGTAATTCCAAGCTTATTCTTCAAAATTGGCATTTTATATTCCTTTGTATTATCATTTTAGCAAATCGCATAAGAAAATCCAGTATTTTATATTTTTGAACATATATAATTGCTGTGATTCATCCGCGTCATTCCCGCCTGCGCGGGAATGACGATGTGAGAGCGAGAGTGACGAATGTGAGGGCAGTAATGGCGAATGTGAAAGGATTGGAATATAAGTAATGCAAGTTCTGCAATGCGGGCAGAAAACATCTTACTTTTATTCTGGACAAGAAAAACATTTACTTGACTTGCACGGGGATAATGCGGGTGACAATATTTATCTTATTTTCCCAGTTGTTAACTTATATCCAGAATAGAACTTATATTCATGCGGGATAAATCCCAACAAGGCGTAATTTTCATCATCCGGGCCGGAATAGCCGTAAGCTTTGTAATCATCATTCCAGAATTTGTGTTTTTGTTCGACTGAATCGATAATCTCGATTTTTCCAAACAGGCGGACCGCATGCCTGTTCTGGGGGTTGAAATAATACAGGCAGCATTTTGGATCACGCATAATCTGCCGATACTTTGGCGATTCGTTATTGGTCATAAAACGCAGGCTCAAATCAGCCGCATCCTTGTTCATCGCATTCATGACATGGCGCGTCTCAGGATAACCGTCCAAAGAAATCGTCGCCAGCTGCAGCGAATCGCAAGCCCGTATGATATCCAGTATGGATCGCATGATTTCATCAGTCATTTTTTATCTCCATCTCATCGAGCGCCTTGCCCAGTTCAAACAAAGAGCTGTTCGCGCATCCGCGGCCGCTCCAACCCAGTAATTCTTGTCCGGTTTTATTGTCGGCAATGGAAAGATTGAAACGCCACCACCAAAAGCCGTTTAACGCGCACAGCGGATTGAATTCGGGCATTCTTTCGGAAATTTGAATAATATAACGCGCTTTGCCGGTATTTGTCGTGCTCAAAATCGAATATGAATCATCCGATGCCATATATGTTGGTGAAACAGCGGATCGTTTTTCACCGACTGTTATTTTATAACCGCGATTCTCCAAGTGTTTTTTGATTGCATGTTGAAATTGATACCCGCCGCGATCGACATAAAACAATTCATTTTTATCCAAAGTATTCGGCTTGACATGCATGCTGTTGCAGCCGGTCAGCAAAATACAAGCCAGCAAGGGCAGGGAATAAATAATTTTCATAATTTCCTCTGATAACAATTAGTTTGATTTCTGGCGTACCCGACAGGAATCGAACCTGTAATCTCCGCCTTCGGAGGGCGGCGCTTTATCCAGTTAAGCCACGGGTACATAAAATCTATTATAAATATCGCGCCTTGAAAAGCAAATTTAATTTTTTTTATGGACAATGCGTTGTAAAACCAATAAAATATCTTTTATAAAACACTGCTAATCCAAACCTCCGATTAATATGTCGGTTTTTGTTTTTTCAGAAATCCCTGATTTCCGCGACATTTTTTTCTTCTTACAATAATAAATCGCAAAATAAAAAGCATTTGCATTTTGTTTTCTAATATGATATAACCTTACAGTCTTAAAGATGTATTATCTTGTGGACGGGGTATAGTAACCTCATAATGCACGCTGTGCGCAGGCGAGACTGCGTAAATATTCTCCAATCTTTTTTGGTTGGAAGGCTGGCGAATAAGGCTATGCCAAATAAGCCGCACTATTTGTATTATAGTTACTAACCTCCAACCACCAAATCCCGGTGGTTTTTGTTTGTCAAAAGGAGGTTTGTACATGATAAATATTGTTCTTTACGCCGTCGGCAACGATGCGCGGAAGAAAAGTGTGCGCTTTTGGGCACTGCCCCCGCCGGTTGTTTGCTTGGCAAAACCTGCGACCGCGGCGGCATTGTCCGTGGCATTTTGCCTTTTAGGACAAAATGGCGCTATCGCCGCTTCTTCGGCGCCAGAAAAATTCGTCAAGGAAATCCGCGCTTCGGGCCCGTCCACCAATATTGATTCCATTATGAATCTGCCGAAAGCGGAACGCGGCGCCATAATACTCGCCGCCGGCAGGCGTCCCGTGCGCATAGAAGTCGATTCTGTATCGATAAAATCAATAAAAGATTTTGAAAAAGTTCCGCCTATCGCGTTCATTGACGGATTAAACGTCATAAAATTGCTGCAATTCATTCCGGCAGACGAAGTTCCGCGGGATGTCGCCGATTATTGCAATGCGATGAACCAAGAAATCAAATTCATGCTGGCGCACGAAGCCAAGCACGAAAAAGACAGCCGGGCGGATTTATCCCGCCTGTCAGCGGGACAGCTGGGCGTTTTCGTATTGCAATTGGAAATTGTTAGCCGGTTAGAAGAGCTGATGGCGCGGCGGAGCGTCTTTATGGCGACCGGTAAAATCACAGATGCATTTCCGCGCGACTTGCACGAAATCGGCCGCAGAACGAAAAAAAGCACAGACTTTGACGCGTTGTTTCAGCGCGCGGATAAAGCCGATAAGAATCCGTTCAGGCACAGCGCTATCAGACTGATGGAATTGGAAAACAGGTTTTATCTGGAATGGCTGTTCAATCATCGATGTGAATTGGCCCCCGCGCCCGCCACCGGCGAATTGGACGCAATCCTGACGCAGGTCCTGCGCAGCGCGAATGCGGAATATGTCCGATATATCGCGCGCGGGCAGTTTGGTCAGATTGTCATGAAAAGCTTTGATCGGCAAAACCGGCAGCTGCGCGCGCATTATCGCGCCGCCGCCAAAGCGCATGCGACGGGACAGGCCGAACATAAAGCAGCAGCGCCGGACTTTGGACAACTGATGCGGCAGCTTTATTCCATAGATGGCGTTTCTTTTTTAGATTCCATTTCCCGCGACATCAGCTTTACGCATTCCAGCGTAATTCAGAAATTGTATGAAGATAAAAATTATCAGAAAACAATTTCCGAATTGTTAAAATCGATGCCATCGGTGGCAAATGCAACAACACAGATGCAAAAAGAGCTGTTCGGGGCGCAGGATAATGTTGCGCCACATAAGCTGGATGTCAGCGACAATCGCAACATAAAATTTTATTTCAGCGACACAGATATAGAAAAAATCGTGAAAATCATGGGATTAGAGAGGTAGAAAATGAAAACAATAATGAAAATATTTTCAATGGCGGTAACGTTTGCCGTTATGTTCATGTATAAGAAGGATGTTGGGGCCGGCACCGCCGCCGGGTGTTCTGCCGCCGGATACACAACAAACTATTCATATGAATGTTCTAAAGGGCAATATTACGCTAATAGTTGCATTAACTGCCCGGGCAACGGAACAACAGCCACAAAGAATAAATATCGGACTTCTGTAATAAAATGTCAGCCTTGCAATGCCAGGGGAATTGCAACAGGTCAATGCGATTATCTGGGACAAACGAATACGTTTGGTTTGGATTTGTGGATGATAGCCACATATAATAATTATATTATTCCGATTACAAAATGCTTTATGCCCAGAGGCGCTGTTTACAGCGATGCGACTGGTGTCGGAGTTTATGATTCCGACTGCTATTATACAACCGGGACGACTTCAAGTTAATAATTTATGCCAAGCATTTCAATCATCATTCCAAATCGCAATTATGCAAAATTCCTGCCGGACTGTCTGGAATCCGTCCGGATGCAGACTATTCAAGACTGGGAATGCATCGTGATAGACGATGCCAGCACCGACAATTCGTGCGAGGTAATCGGGAAATTCTGCAGCCTGGACAAGCGATTCCGCCTTATAAGGCACAAGGAATGCCTGGGAATTTCCGCTTCGCGCAATACAGGGCTGGGCGCCGCCTTGGGCGATTACATATCGTTTCTGGACAGCGATGACAGTTTTGTTGAAACGGGATTGGAAATACTGCTGAATCTGGCGCTGTCAACCGATGCGGATATGGTCGGCGCCCAGACCACGATCGTGCCGGATAATTTCAAATTCATCCCCATGCGCAGCCCCGCGATCACGCCCATGCCTTTTGCATGGCAATCCAAGGCCAATATTTATCTGTCTTGGGACAAATCGTTCAATTGGTGCTGGATATGGCGAAGAATTTATAAGCGCGACCTGATAGGCTCGACGCGCTTTGTCGCAGAACTTAGAACGCTCGGCGATGATTTGTGCTTTATGCTGGATATCTGCCACAAAGCGTCGCGCATTGTTGAAACCCCGCTGATATCCACTTATCATCGAGTGCACGCCGCCAGCGTGACCAAAGTTTGGTTTTCGGAACGCAATTTTTCATTTTTTCCAAAAATGTTCAGGCATATACGCGAAAATCTGCTGGATGAGTACGATCGTGATTTCTGGACTTTTTATTTCAACGACACTTTCAGGTACATGATCGGCGAAACGATTTTCAAACCTTCGCGCCTTCGGGTTTTGCAAGCCGAAGCGCGGTCGGCGCTGCGCGAATCCGTGCGTCTGATTCCGAAAAAGTATCTGAATTTTAAAAACCGAGTTTTCGCATGGTTCCTGCAATGGTGAATCTTTTGTATTCTTTTGACACGAAATTCTGCAAGCTGGCGACGGCGTCCATATATTCGGCGCTGAAAAGCAAGAATCCAAACACGGTTTACAAGATTCATTGCATGGTTGCCCCGCGCACCCGCGGCCGAATGAAAATAGCGCGATTGGTTCGGGCAGCCGGCTGCAAGCTGGCATGGCGCGAAATCCGCGCGCGCGAAAACCCGTACCGCGCGATTGATTTTACCAGATGGAGCCCCGTTATATTCTATCGCCTGTTCGCGCATAAAATTTTCCCAAAGGTGGGGCGGATGATTTATTTGGATTCGGACACGGTAGTATTGGAAGACCTGGGAAATCTGTACGAAACCGACTTGGGGGATCACGCGATCGGCGGGGTTCCGGATTATGGCGCAATATTGGAGGCCGACAAGCATATTTGCAAATTATTGGAATCCGAAATTCACGGTGGGCTTTACGTGAATTCAGGAGTTTTGCTGATGGACTTTGCAAAAATGCCGGACATGCTGTCCGCCGAGTGCGAATTGGTTTATCCCGATCAGGATTTGATCAATGTCGCTTTGGACGGAAAAATATTCAAGCTGCCGATGCGATATAATTTTATTCCTGAAAAAAACCTTCCAAATTCAGAGGAAACCGGCAAGCCCGCGATTTATCATTACTATTCTATAAAGCCCTATTATTCGAGAAATTCTAAATCATACGTGTTTTTCGAACAGTTGGTTGAAGAACTGGGGATGAGGCCGCGCGACTTTATCCGGCACGAGCAGAAATATTCAAGCAAAAAAACCAACGCACGCTTTGTCAGCATGCGCGGAAATAAATTAAAATTGTTCGGCATTACAATCATGCGGGGATGAACATTATGGGAAAGACCTTGCAATTTCATAATCTGATAAAAAACAATTTGGATATCCTGATTCGACTTTCCAACGCCGCGCCATTGTATATTTGCAAAAAGATTCATCTGAATTCACGCGGCGACATATGGGTTTTGCCCAATGGGATAAAACTTTATGTCCCGCTGTATCCGTGGGATTACATCCAGGAAATAATTGTTGATTCCGACAATTTTTTCGAAATCGACATTTTGCGGAAATGCGCGGCATATATTCCTGAAAATGCCGTTGTCCTGGATGTCGGGGCAAATATCGGAAACCACAGCATTTACTGGGCCGCAATGTGCGGGGCAAGAAAAATCCACGCTTTCGAGCCGCTGCCGGCCAGCTATGACTATCTGCTGAAAAATATAGAAATCAACGGCCTGGGGGATGTAATAACGCCCCATAAATTCGCATTGGGGAACAAGCGGGGCCAAGGGCGGATACAAAAGAATTACGGCAACAATATCGGCATGGCCAGCATTATGGAAAATGCAAGACAAAGCGGATCAGAAGTTCGGATTGAAAGATTTGACGACCTGGATATTTCCGCAGAAAAAGTAGATTTTGTGAAAATTGACGTGGAAGGATTCGAGCTAAAAACCCTTGCGGGCATGCGCATGATGATAGCGCGGTTTCATCCGGCGGTTTTGATAGAAACTTTTGCCGAAAGTTATGCGGCTGTTTCGGATTTCTTCGCAAAGCTGGGATACGGACAAAAAGATAAATTCGCAGACGGAAATTACCTATTTGTCGCGGATTAAGAATTCGAATCCGCCAGCATCGCCAGCATAAAATCATCCAAATCGCCGTCCAGAACGGCGTCTGAATCCGTATTTTCAACACCCGTGCGGATATCTTTGACCAGCTGGTACGGATACAGGATATAGTTTCTGATCTGGCTGCCCCATTCGATTTTCTTTTGGGCGGCATTTGCGGCGTTTTCGGCGGCGGCGCGCTTTTGCATTTCCAATTCATACAGGCGCGAGCGCAGCATTTTCATCGCCATTTCGCGGTTTTGAAGCTGAGAGCGCTCGTTCTGGCAGGTAGCCACCGTGTTCGTCGGCAAATGGGTGATGCGCACCGCGCTGTCGGTCTTGTTGACGTGCTGGCCGCCGGCGCCGCTGGATCGATAGGTGTCGATGCGCAGGTCTTTGTCATTGATTTCGATTTCAATGTCATCGTCGATATCCGGCCATACGTCCACGGACGCGAAGCTGGTCTGGCGCTTGCCATTTGCGTTGAAAGGCGAAATTCGTATCAGGCGGTGAACGCCGACTTCGTTTTTTAGCCAGCCATAGGCGCGGGCGCCGCTGATGCGGAACGTAACATTCTTGATTCCTGCGGTGTCACCTTCGCGTTCTTCGATGACTTCGATTGCAAAGCCGTGGCGCTCGGCCCAGCGCTGATACATTCGCGACATCATCATGGCCCAGTCTTGGGCCTCGGTTCCGCCGGCGCCGGCCTGGATAAATAAAAAGGCGCCGTTGTTGTCGGCCGGCTCGTTAAACAGAGTAATGAATTTTGCCTTGCGGGATTTCCCGGCCAGTTCCGCGATGGCCGCAATGATTTCGGTATCCTCGGGTTCCATTTCAAACAATTCAGCCAAATTTTTGTATTCTGATTCCAAAGACAAGAATTCGTTCAGCGTTTTTTCCAGACAGGCTTTTTTTTGCAGCAAAGCGCGCGCATTGTCAGGATTGTCCCATAAATCGGGGGCATTCGCGCCGCCGTTTAATGCATTTATTTCCGATTGAAGCTTTCCGGGGTCAAAGAAACCCCCTGACGGCCGACAGGTCGTCCGATATTTGCTCTAAAAATTCATAAGCCGTTGCCATGGCGGTTATTTTATCAAGTTATTTCTGGAAATCAAATAATTTCTGATTTTCATTTATAATCTTTGTCATATTGTGCGCCTAACTTATCCCTTTACAAATGAATGTTTGCCTTTTATTCCCGATTATGATAAACTTATCCCTGAATGAGAGAGGGTTTTATGAAAAAGATTTTTATTCTTAATTTTTTGTTCTTTGTTCTTTTCGCCGCGGGCGGCCCGGCGCATGCCGTGTCCGCCGGCACCGTCGGCGTATCCGATGCCGCGCGCGTGCTTTCCGGCACTTATGCCGCATCCGGCGAAACGCGCGGCAGTCAGGCCACCGCCAATGCTTATAGAACCAATCAGAAAAATACTTATTTCTTGGTGACGCAGCCCGATGTGGACACCGCCTGCCGTCAGAAAATATACAGCTGTCTGTCGGAATACTGCGGCGATGTTACCGTTGTGCCCGGTCAGAATCCCGGCGGGCGCTGCGCATATGCCACTGAAAGCGAGTTGTATAATTACGCATTGCTTTGCCTGCAAAAAGATACTTCCATTCTGCTGCCCCAGTACGGCGCCAATACCAGAAACAACACCGGCGGCATGAACACGGCCGCGCGCCTGTGCCCGTCTTATGTTCAACAGGAATTGATGTCCTATCTGTCCATGGCGAATATGGCCGCGCAGCTGAACAAATCCCGGTCTGGCCAATGCGTCCAGCGCCGCCAGGAGTTAGAGGCCGCGACTTCCTGTCATTCAATCGCGTTGTCTTACGGCAATGAAACATCCAGCATGCTGACCTCTATGCTGACGGATTATTGCGGCGCCGGCGTGCCGGGCGGTTCTTCCGAAATGGTGACCAGATTTTCAAATGCCGGCAATGTCGGCGCAAATATATGGGGATGGGCGGAAAAAATCGTTAACTTGGACTTGAACAAAAAGGGCGCGGAATGGCAGGCGGCGGTTGATTCCGTGCTGGCCGGCTATACGAACCGCATGAATATCGCCTGCGGCGATAATGTCCAAATAAATACGGTTTCCTATGGCTCTGGCAACAGCGGGCAGCCCACGTCGTTGCAGACCGCCGCCGCATTGGCGGTCGGAATGGCGTTCCCCGGCGCGCCGAGAGAAGTTCAAAATCCATACGAAAATCATGGCATATATCAGGAAGTGCAAAGCATGTCCGACGTATACGATGCCGCGACGGCCAAGCAGGTCGTCCAGGCAGGCCTGACCAATGCCGCGACGACTCAGAACGCTTTCCTGACCAGCGCCCAGATGGACAGCATGCAGACGGCGTACAAGCTGGGCACCAAGGTATTTATCCTGCGCGACAGCGCGCGGTGCTATATTGTTCCGGTTGCGGAATTGGACAGCAACCAAAGATCGGTGATCGCCCAGGTGTTCGGCAGCTGCGTCAGTCAGTAAATTCTGTTTTTTGTTCCTGTTGCATAGGAATTCTGCAAGTCAGTCAATCCGTAACACAATTTAAGGTTTGTGATTGCTATATGCTCGCTATGCCCATGAAGACGGGCATCCCCTGCATTATCCGATTGTTAAAGATTTAGCATTGGCATTCCCGCCTGCGCGGGAATGACGATAGGTGTAGGGGGCGTGAATGACGAGTTTTATGATGAAGATAAAAAATATTTTACTTTTTCATCCCTTATTGATAAAAAAGCGTTCACAAATTTTACATGGGCTATTCGCGAATAACTCGCGATAATTTAATTTATTATCATTTTATCGTATGATAAGTATTGCCCGAATAGTTTACGTTTATTGCGCCAGACGTGCCGCCTGATGTCAAATTAGCATAACATATTCCGCCAGATGTTCTTATCGCCAGTGCCGGCGATGTACGTTTTGACGCATACAATGGTATTGTTAAGCTGTTTGTCCGCAGCTTCGTAATTCCAGCGGTACACAATAATTCGCATGTTCCGGCA
>JAIRLB010000030.1 GCA_031259745.1 Rickettsiales bacterium
CGCCCAATGTTTTGAGATTAACGGCGAGGTGCAATGCGACCCGGCGATTGTTGTTATTGATAGTAACGGCGGTCAGCAAATTATATGGCGCGATAACATCAATGACCCTATGTTGATTACCGGAACCGGTGGGGAAAAAGTCGATCCAAAGGGAACGTATTCATATGAACAGCACGGAACCAGCCATTCTTATGAAACGACCTGGGCCGGCCCGTATGTCGCGCTGGATATGGCCTATGAAATCAATCAAAACAATTCTGTGGACGCGCGCGTTGAGTTGGGATTTCCGGGATACGCGTCCGTCGGGGACCAGCCGTACCGTATCGACTGGGCGCATCCCAAGTCTGTGGAAGATACCGCCGGAATCGGTTCCGCATTGCACCTGGGGATGGGCGCGAATTGGAAGACGGCCCTGACGGATACGATCATGCTGTCCGTCGGCCTGACATATGATTATTATTCGGTCAGCGGCGCGAATGCCAAAACGTATCTGAGCGAGAAATATTACATGGATATCTATAATGCGTTGTTGGCCAGCTGGACGGGTAACGGCAAAGAAGAGTCTGACATGCTGGATCCTGCGGATGGCGATCCGACTGCGATAAATATCAAAAATCTGCAGAGCGAATGTCCGGGCTGGGTATGCTCGTCGGACAGCGAAATAGAATCTTTTTACAAGTCCATGGGCATCCGCATAGGAGTCAGCGCAAAGTTTTAAGGAATAAGTAAAAAGGAATAATCGGGCTGTGCAAGTCAATAAATTCATAGATAGAAATGACGTTTGTAATTGCAGTGCTGAATATCCCCGTCATTCCCGTGAAATCGGGCATCCCTGTGTTCCCATGTTGTTCAAAATTTAGTAATATAATTCCCGCTTTCGCTGGGATGACGAGGGGTGGGTGCAGTAATGACAAATGCTGGGGAATGATAATATCGAGTTTTTTGATGAAAGCAAAAAACATCTTACTTTTTTCCTTGGCAGGAAAAACATTTATTTAACTCTTACGGGGATGCGGAAACCGTGCCCTAGGTTTCCCCCCCTGTCGGATAAAGGATTTGGTTTAATACGCGGTTCAGGTTAGAATTCATAATATGTGCAGACATGGCTTGATTTTTTTTATCTGATTGCTATCTTTGATTGCAGAGGGTTTTATATGAAAACGATTATAAAAATCTTATTCTTTGTTCCTTGTTCCTTGTTCCTTGTTGCAGCAGGCGCGGCGGACCTATCCGGCATGGCGTCCGTCAATGTAACCAGCGATACTGCGGCGAATGCGAAGAATATGGCTTTTAACGAGGCGCGCCGCCAGATTGCGGCTGATGTTTTGTCAAAATATTCCAATCCAGCGCAGCTGGCGGATTTGATGAAGGAAACCAAGGATTCCGCCCTGACAAATCTGATATCTTCGACCAATATTGATGGCGAGCGTCAGTCGGCGACGACTTATTCCGCAAATATCAGGATGACCCTGGATGCTATCGCCGCAAAAAAATGGCTGAATGACAACGAAGTTCAGAACTGGCTGGGGATCGATGATTCCGCCGATGCGGACAAATCCGCCGTGGTAATCGATATCTCGGCGGGCTTGCGCGATTGGATTGAACTGAACCGCACGCTGCGGGCAAATAATTTAAGCCTGGATATCAAAAGAATTGCGGCGGGCCAGGTGACGGCGAATTTCCCGGCAGCCAGTCGTTCAAAGTTAATGGCATCCGTTCAAAATGCCGGATGGATATGTTCCGATGCGGACGGACTTTTGCGAATTCGTAAATGATCTCGATATGCGCCCGATTGCGGCTTTTGGCTATATGTCCAAATTTGGGTTGAAGTAAAATCACAATCTGGCGATTGTAATACCAAACAGCTTTATTCTGTTCCCGTTCAATTTCACACATGGAATATGAGTTTGCGGAATATTATATTTCTTTTCATTGTTCAGAAATGTGGCTTGCCCCCACCCCAGGTCATGGCATCTTTCAATAAAAGAGTCATATAGCTCGCGATGTTCGCCGTTAAAGAAAAAAGGCTTGCGCGTGTAAAAATGATATATCGAATATTTCTTTCTTGCGGCGGCGGCATCTTCTGGATCATAATCTTTCGGAACATCGCTGTAAGTGAAGTTGTATTTTAACGACAACCTGGCTATCTTTCCGTCAAACTTCATGTTTATCAAATCTTGGTCAGGACATAGAAATCCGCTGGAATCAATAGGTTCTGACAAGCTGTCCAGTTCGCAGCGTTTTTGCAGATTTATCAGCAAAACGCCGGAGTTTATATAGAAGTTGCTTTTGACATATTTTTCTTTGAATTTCCGCACATATTGGCCCATGCGATCGTTCAGGTTATCAGTCAGTGCGCAATCTATCGCGCCGGCCAGGACATTGTCGCCAATATCCATATTATACATCTCGGTCAAATCATCATATATCAAGGTATCGGAATCCAAGTATAATATTCGGTCAATATCAGGAAATACCCGATGGGCGAACAGGCGATAAAATATGACCGGACTCCAGCGCTTGTAATCGAATTTTATAAAAGGATTTTCTTTTTTGCGAACTTCTCGCCAGATCAAATTGCAGCCGGGAAATTGTCCGATTGTTTTTCTCAGTTTGCGTTTGCCGCATCGGCTGGTTCCGCGGGGAACCATGCAATAGATATAGGCGGCTGTTTCCAGATTTTTTGTTTTAAGCAAAGAATAGACGGACACTGTCGCCAGTTTGCAGAACTTGTCGTCGAAACAATAAAGAACGTTAATCCTGGACATTTTTTAACTTTGATAGGTACCAAAACATAAATTTCTTTTTCCAGCCCAAATATTCTCGCGGGATCAGCCCGCTGCATTTCAACAGCGCCTCGCGTGATTCTTTTTGATGATTTTTGTACATCTTTGGTTTGAAGATCGTTTCGAACATCAGATAGTTTGTAATGGATTCATAAAATATGCGCCAAAAAGCGCCGTCATATTTGTTGCGCATGTTCTGCGCATGCTCCAATATGGCCGGAAAATAGGAATAGAAATCAGCGCCCCGGGTTTGCCGGCTGATAGAAGTCATGTGTTTTCTGTGATACACTACGATCGCCATGCTGTCGACCATATTTTCCGCGCGCCACCCCAGTTCCATCATAAACGCTATATCTTCGCCCACAAAATTCAGTTTCGGGCTGAACCGCGTGTCGCCGATGAATTTGCGTTTGTAAATTCGTCGCCAAATCCAAAACCAGTTTTGCGACCCGCTGGCGCAGAAATATCTGCTCGGGTTTGATTCGGAATAGAAATCATGGGGCGTATATGCCGCGTTGCCGGCCGGCAAGAATTTGAATTTATCGCCGACAAGCAATGTTTTGCCGCCGACCATGTCGGCATCCGTCATGCGCGCGATTTGGTATAATGTTTCCAGCGCGATATCGGAATAGCAGTCATCTGCGTCCAGAAAGGCGATATAGTCGCCGGTCGCGACATCCAATCCGGCATTGCGTGCTTGTGGTATTCCTTGGTGCTTTTTCTGTATCAGCTTGAATCTCTTGTCGCGTTTGATGTATTGTTTGATAATTCGTACGGAATCATCCCCGCTGCCGTCATCAATTACAATGCATTCCCAATCTTGTAATGTCTGATATAATACGGAATCCAAGGCCGAGTTCAGATACTTGGCATAATTGTGGTTTGGGATAATTACGGATACTTTCGCCATGTTTGCACTCGTCTTGTTTGTTTAATAAAACGAATAAAAACATTCGCCGGACATGGTCCAATCGCCGGTTGTGTCACTGCCGCTGTCGTAAGTTATATAGCAACTAGTGACCGCCCCAGAGTGGCAGGTAGATTTCGTCAAACCGTTGCCCGGGCATGACTTGCATGTTCCGTCTTTGTAAAATCCCATGCCGCAATTAGGGCATGTTGTTTGCTTGTGAGCTGTCGGATTACAGTTTGTAGCGCCGCATGACACGCAACCGCTGCCTGTGTAATACGATGCACCGTCACATTTGTATTCGCTGATGCTGCAGTTATAAAAATTTAGACCCCATACCCCGTCATATGTAAAACATGCGGCATTATATGAACCACTGTTCGGGCTGATATAATTATCGCTGCAACCCGTGCCTGCGGGTTTATTGCAACATCTAAAGATAGTCTGCAAACCGTTATTATTATTATCGATAATTAATATGCCATTGTCCCTAATCGGGCCGCATGCTACGGCGGCCCAAGAATTGAATCTTGGGAAAAGAACGCATGCCATAAATGTAAATGCGGAATATAGTATTTTGTTTATACTTCTCATTTTATCTCTCCAAATGTAGGATTTTTGATATTTTTTCGATATCATTTTCACTGAAAGAAAATCGTTTGTTTCGTTTGTCGCTGATATCGAATTTTTGCGGATAAAGCGGCTTATCGCCGTATAGCAATTGTTGAATAGTCTTTGTGTTTTCTAATACGAGCGTGTACTTCTTTTTAATTTCGTGCATTGTTTTTTGAAAATCCGGTATTTCATACAACTTTTGCAGCATGCTGGAATATACGAATTGAACATCCGCTGGCAGAGATTCTATATTAATTGTGTACAAGTCGTTAATCAGTGATGCAAATGTCGGCGCCGTATAGGACATGGAATCACCCAAGGACGCGGCCCGAGTTACGGCGCGGTGTCTCTTCAATAATTCGGTGTTTTGACGTATGACAATTTCCCGCATCATTCCATCAATCTGGCCATTTTTGAAATAATGTGCATATTCTTTGTTCGCGTTGCGCAACGCCGCGGTAAAAATGACGGCATTTTCTTCGGCGCTGATGGAATCTGTGCTGATGTTTCCGCGATTATTGAACAGCCATTTCAGATACTCTTTGTTTTCCATATTAATATGGCGGACAGTATGGTGTTCCAAAGGATTTTTTCCCCTGGGATTGGTCGACGAGAACAAGGAATCAAAGTCCGATTTGTTTTTCAGCTTTGAATTCAAATAATTCAATTCGCGCGGAAAAGCCTCTGTAATCTTTCCTGTTAATATAAATGCTGTGCGCCGGTCCATAATCTCGTTCAGACGGGCGGTGATTTCCAGTTGCAGAACAAAAACTCCCAGCTGTTGTGGCGCTAATCCTGTGATATCCAGCGAACAATCAAGAAAATGTTTATATTCATGCGAAAACATGAATTTAATTTCTTTGTTCAATATTTTGCAATACTCGGCAGCCTGTTCTGTTGCATCCGGCTCCGATTCGAAAACTGCCAGCCTGATTAATTTCAGGCCGTCAATATAGGCAATCAAAGATGAAAGATTTTCGAAATCCTTCATTGTCTTGATAAAAATAGTGTCTGCCTCAACGCGCAGCGGACGATTTTTTGCCGCGGCCATATACTTTGCGCGTTCCGCAGCGGGCATTTTTGTAATGATATCGATATCCGTTTTTGGTCCTGCTGATTTGATTGCCCCAAGAAATTCTCCGATCGGCAATCCCATTAATTTGCTGATGTTAATCGAATCCAAGGAAAGTTTTGCTGTTGCGTAGCCGGCATTCGTACACAACGAATCTGCCCGAATAGGAACAGATTCTGTCGCGACACTCGTGTGGCTTTCTTGTTTATTTATGCTGTTTTGCAGAACATTTTGGGCGGGCGCCTTGCCCAAACCGAGCAACGCGGAAATCCCCAGCAGCCATAGTTTTCCGCTGATGATGTTTTTCCTACCAAAAATATTTGTTGCATCCAACATATTTTTCCTGTTTCACCGGCACTGCAAACGGCCCTTTGGACTGGCATAGTTTCTGGAATTTTTTAAGTTGACAAAAGTCCCGGATTTATGCAAAATTCAAGTGAAATGGAAAAATAAAAAAATTGCCCAATAAAAGCGGCCCTTTGGATTAGGCATAGCGAGAGAGCCAAAATACAGCAGAAATCTGTTGGGTTGGGCGGAAAAATAAAGAACTGGTTTTTCCAGTTTTTTTGATTATTTCTATATTTATCAAAAATAAAAACTCTGCATAAAAAAATCATGTAATGGCAGAAAAGTCCGCCTGTTTTCCAAATTTCTTGGAACAAGATGCAAAAAAGCAAAAATCCGCCTGGAATAATTATCCGATTATATTTTTTTGAAAAAATACGCAGGTTTTGCAAATTCGTGTTTAATCGCATTTGCCCGATTGATAAATTATTGGCAGCAGATAAAAATATTGAGAAATTAGCGGCGCGTAATAGATTGTTGCTTATCGTAAGTCAGGTTGAAAATAGGAATATATACAGCTTGCGGAAAACTTTCCTAACTCTAAGATAACAAAAATATTTGCTTAATATTTAGTAAGGAGAGGGTGATGGTTTATGGGTATATACGTGTGTCCACGGACCACCAAAACACAGAGAATCAAAAGTTCGAAATTCAGAAATTTTGCAAGAAAGAGCATCTTGTTGTCGATAGATGGATAGAAGAAACCATCTCGTCCACCAAAGAGCTGAATAAAAGAAAGCTTGGCAAACTTATCAGGAATATCAAAGCGGATGACATTATCATTTCTTCCGAACTTTCGCGACTGGGCCGTAATCTTTTGCAAATCATGAGCATTCTGCACCATTGCATGAATATTGGCGCCAAAATTTGGACAATCAAAGATAATTACCGCCTGGGGGCTGATATTACCAGCAAGGTTTTGGCATTTGCATTCGGATTGTCTGCCGAAATCGAGAGAAATCTGATTTCTCAAAGAACCAAGGAAGCCTTGGCGCGGGTAAAGTCCGAAGGAAAGGCAATCGGCCGTCCATACGGCAGCCGAAACAACTATAAGCTGACCGGGCGCGAAAAATATATTGAAAAGAAATTAGACAGCGGTGTCAGTCAATATGCGTTGGCCAAGCGTTTGCGCGTTCATCGCGACACGTTGAGTAAGTTTATGGAAGTCCAAGGAATTACCAGAGAGGAAGAGGTCGGCGCGCCCGCATACTAAGGAATAAGTAATAAGGAATAAGTGGGCGGCGGGAACCGCGCCCTAATTTATTCCTTATTTTATCCCGGTACATTTCAGATTTTTCCCGAAATTTTCAGATATGAATTTATTATCGCTTTGATTGAATTTCAGATTCTTGTTTTGGTTGAAATTATTCCTTATTTCCGCTCAATGTTTGCCGGCCATCCCGCGTTATCAGAATAATTTCGTTTAAATCCCACCCTGTGTTCATGTATATGAATTTGCCGCCACAAAGATAGGTCTTTTTAATTTTTAACAGCATTATTTATTGTCAAATCAGAAATCACTTTGCCTTTTGCGCGGCGATACAATATTGGCGGGCCATCCGCGCGTAATTCCGACAAAGCGGACACTCGGCCAATTTGACCAGCGGATCGACCGCCTGCAAGACCGCCTGGGCGGCCGTGGTATTGGAAGAATAAAGCAGCCAGCCGGTGCTGCTGCCATCAGCATATTCTATACGGTATGCAAGGTTCTTATTTTTTGACTTCTTGTTGCTCTGCGCGGGCTCCCAGCCGTTCGTGTATGCGTCATTAGGATAATCAGATGTGTTGTAATGCGAAACAACTATCACGCGTTTGACCGTCTGGTTGTTTTCTTTTGCATTCTCGTCGCTGAACTTCTTAATGGATTGAATCTGCTTTTTTATGTGATGGACATCAGGTTTATATCCGGTTTTATTTTGAAAGTCGTATAAGCTCATGCCGTCATTCAGCTGGGCATCCATATAAAATAACCGAAATCTCTTTTCTAAATCAAATGTTATGTCGCCGTATTTTGCATCATCCGATTCGCCGATTGGTTTTCGATTCCATCCGATATATGGAAATGTTTTGATTTTTAATAGCATTTATCTACTCCTGTATTTGTGAGCACCTTATATCTAAAGGATTAATTTGTCAAGAATTTGTGAAATAATGGGCTCAACCGACAAGAAAGTATCTATTGCAGAGTTGCAGGGGCGCGGTTCCCGCGCCATTGTGCGGCGGCGGCCCCTGCGTGGAAATCAAACAAATATAAAGATACTTTCTTCTCGGTTGAGCCAAATAATATTTGATCGTTCGCAAATTAAAAAGCAAGCTTTGCCTTGGCCATGATGAAAAGTTCATCTTTCTCGCGATGGTTGTCGATAAAGGATGCCGTCAGGAATTTGTAACCGATCGAATATTCCAGGGCCGGACGTTCGGCCAGATCGATATTGTAATCGGCGAATATGAAATTTCCGGTATTTGTGCGTCCCATCGGCAAACGAAGGTTCATTTTTCCTGCGATAATTGTATTCGGCGCGGCGGCGGACACAGTCCAGTCGCGCCATTTCATGCCGAATTTTGCCGACGCGATGCCGATGCCGGTAATTTCTGAAATAAATGAATCTTCGGATATGGCAGGGACTGATACGCCCAGGCGCGCGTTTTGAAAGAATCTAATTTCGCCGATACTGAATTCATTGGCCAGACCGAAAAAGCTGGTCAGATTATTTTTATCGGTTTCCAAAAATCCGTTCGCGATCAGCAAATTTTCATCTGTAAATCCGAATTCAAACCCGCCTGTATTGATAACGGCTTGCGGATCTTTGCCGCGCAGCCTGTCAAATGCGCGCCCGCGGGTTTCAAATATTATATTGTCATTCAAATGCGCGTCAAACGCGCGTCCGAAACTGTCGAAAAATGCGAATGTCAGATTTGCGGATTTCAATTTGCGTCCTATCACGCCGCTGACGCGCGTTGTCTGCAAAGGCTGCATTTCGTCCGCCAATGGCACCAGCGCGGCCCCGACCGGTCGTGTCGCGCGCTCCAAATCCAGCATTCCCCAACCGTATACCTCGTCTACGCCTTCCGCGCCCAGATCTCGCGCTGTTGCGAATAACAGCTTTGTAATTTCCGCGGCTGCCATATAGGGGAAAGCCTCTTTCAGAACGGCGACGGCCCCCGATACCATCGGGGCGGCAAAGCTGGTCCCGCTGGCGGCTACTGTTCCGACATCAATCCCCGAACCTGGCGCCGTGATGCAATAATTTTTGGTAATGCCGCATTGGTTGCTGTACCATGCCAACGCGCCGGCATCCGTATCCCAGGCCACAACATTGATAAAGTGCCCGTCCAATTCCGGTATTACGCGGGGCAGGGCTGTCAATGCGCCGGGTTGCGGCGTGCCGTCATTTCCGACAGACCAGACAAAGATGGCGTCTTTATTGCGGGCCGCGCTTACCAAGCTGTTGACAAATGTTTCGTCGGTCAGAGCAATCATTTGCGCGCGCGTCTTTATGCTGTATGCGTTTATTCTGCTCTCGGTTGTGGAAATCCCCCAGCTGGAGTTAAATATTGTGGCGTCATGCGCGGATGAAATTACATTCCCGATTTGGGCATAGGATAAAAATTCGCCCTGTTCGTCCACTATTTTGTACGGCGTTACGACAGCGTCCGAAGCGATGACCGCGCCGGCAATATTGGCGACGGCCGCGCCATGCCAGCTGTAATCCGCCGTATCCAAAATTGCTATATTGGCGTTTTTCCCGGTATATCCGCGCGCCAGGGAATATGCCAGTCTTATTTCGTTATAATGGTCAAAATTCCGATTGTAGCATGGATTTGCCAAAACGGCGTTCAGCGCGGTTGGATCGGTATAGCCGACGTTATCATATATGCGCATTGTCGGCTGATAGGATGATTGTTTGGATGAATAATCAGAATCGCTACCGCCGCCGACCATCGTCGCCAGCATAATGCCGGTTCCCACAATCAGAGCGCCCCCCGCAATGGAAAGTGCCGAACCGATGGGTGATTTTGTGAAATTCTTGCAATTTTCAGGATGATATTTGCGATATAAACTATTGCCGCAATCATGATTTTCGTCAGCCGCCGCCGGCAGGACAAAAATCGCCGAGCATAAAAATCCTATGAAAATGGTTTTTAATAAACTCATATTGGAATACTTTAATACTTAAATATATATTTGTCAACAATAGAACAAGGAATAAACATAGGATGTAGGAATCGCACCCCCAAGTTAATTCACAACTTACATCCGCCAACTTTTATTCCTTGTACCTTTTTCCTTATTCCTTTGCTATCTTTTTTCTTGATTTTCCGGATATATTGTTCTATTGTTTGCGCACATGCAGGTGCAAGTCTGTATGAAGAACACAATCGTTTTGCAATTTTCTGTCCAATTCTGTGGAAAAATTTGGCTTTTGGCAGACGATGAGGATAATAACAGAAAAAAGGATAAAATCATGGCATTGCCTAAATTTACTATGAAACAGCTGATGGAGGCCGGCGTGCACTTTGGCCATCATACGCGCCGCTGGAACCCGTTGATGACACCGTATGTCTATGGCGTCAAGGATAAGATTCATATTATCAATTTGAATAAGACCGCCCCATTGCTGCACCGCGGGCTGGTCGCGCTAGAGGCTATTGCTGCCGCAGGCGGCAAGGTATTGTTTGTCGCAACCAAGCATCAGGCGAAAGATATTGTAAAAGATGCCGCGGAACGCTGCGGTCAGTTCTATGTAAACAATCGCTGGCTGGGCGGCATGATGACAAACTGGGCGACAGTTTCGCAAAGCATACGCCGCTTGAAGAAAATGGAGGCCGATATCGCGAATGCTGAAAAATTAGGCCTGACCAAGAAAGAAGTCGGCATTATGACCAAGGAAATAAATAAATTGCGCGATATTTTCGGCGGAATTATCGATATGCATGGAACGCCTCAGGCTGTTGTTGTCATTGATGTGCCGCGTGAAATGAACGCCGTGTTAGAGGCAAGAAATTTGGATATTCCCACAATCGCCATCTGCGACACGAACGCAAATCCTGAAATTGTGGACTATCCGATTCCGGGCAACGATGACGCATCCCGGGCAACGCAGTTGTATTGCGACTTGTTTGTGGACGCGATTTTGTCCGGCATCGAAAAAAGACTTGGCGGCGTTGCGTCCAAGAAAATCGAATCCGACATGAAAGGCGAAGTCGCTGATTCGCTGGAAAATGAAATCAAAGAAAAAGAATTGAAGAAAAAGTCCAAAACATCAGAAGCCCGCGAGGAACGTCGTGAAAAGCTGGCTGAAAAAATAGCCGAATGATATATTTTTAACTTGGAACCAAAGGAAAAAACAATGGCAGAAGTTACAGTAAAATTGATTCAAACCCTGCGCGAGATGACGGGCGCCGGCATGACGGACGTTAAAAAGGCATTGGTCGAAAATAACGGCGATATCCAGGCCGCCGCCGACTGGCTGCGTCAAAAGGGCATTGTAAAGGCGGCCTCGAAATCCGGCCGCGTTGCTGCGTCCGGCTTGGTTACGGTTGTAAAATGCGACGGCATGGGGTGCGTTGTCGAACTGAATGCGGAAACGGACTTTGTCGCGAAAAATGAAAGATTCCAGAAATTGGTTTCCGATGTCGCAAACAAGGCGGCCGAACTTAACGGCGATTTTGACGCCACGCTGGATGCGGTCAAGGATGACATTGCCGCGACAATCGCGACAATTGGCGAAAATATGAACCTGCGCCGCATTTCCAAGGTCAAGGCCGATAATATTTACACCTATGTCCACAATGCGCTGGTTCCGAATATGGGCCAGATCGGCGTGGTTGTCGGCATCGATGGCGATGCGGAAAAAATCGATGCCGTCGGCGCCAAGATAGCAATGCACATTGCCGCGAACAAACCAGAATTTATGACAATCGCGGACGTGGCGCAGGAAGCCGTCGAACGCGAAAAGAAAGTCTTTATCGAATCCGGCGCGACAGCCGGCAAGCCTGAAAATATTGTCGAAGGCATGATTCTGGGCCGCATTAAAAAATGGTATGCTGAATCAGTATTGGAAGAACAGCCGTTCGTCATGGACCCATCCAAGACGATCAAGCAGGTTGTTGCAGAGGCCGGCGGTCAGTTGGCTGGATTCGCATACTATGTTTTGGGTCAGGGCATTGAAAAGAAAGAAGACAACCTGGCGGACGAAGTCGCCAAGATGTTGAAATAAGACCAATGATGTGACGTGTCGCATGGCGGTTGTTTTGCCTGCGTTGCAAATATTATGCAAAATCTGATTTGACAGCAAGCAGGCATGAAAAGTAATAAAAATCCTGTAGTTGAACTGTATCCGAAAAAGAGGATAAGGAATAAAAATCCCCTAGATTGTTTTCTAGGGGATTTTGTTTAACAATGTCTCTAACCGAAAGGATACAGTATGTCTGGAACGCGGTTTTCCGCAGATCAAATCAAAGAACTTCAATCTCTGCCGATTTATTGCCTACGCAAGTCCTAAAATGCTGGTTTTCACACAGCGATTCAAGCGCTTTGCCATTTTTGCCCCGCATAGTCTCAGCGGAATCGGCATATAGTTGGCATAGAATCTTGGCGCAATGCGGGCAAAACGCATTTTTACAATTTTTTTATGCCTATAATTATAAATCTGCTGGATTTTTTATTCACAATGTTTTATGATTTTTTGCGGAAGGATAAAATGCAAAGCACGCATAAAATCAAAAATGAGGGGAAAATTTTTACGCCCGCGTATCTGGTTTCGGATATGCTTGATTTTGCCGGCTATCGTGGTTATAGTATTATGAATAAGCATATTATGGAAAATAGTTGCGGTGACGGGGCATTTCTTGCCGAAATTGTTCGCCGGTATTGCGAAGTCTTTCCATACGAATCATTAAAATCAAAATTGGAAACTTTTATCCACGGAATTGAAAAAGATTACACAGAATATAAAAAATGTATTGCGCGGTTGGATTTTGTTGCTGCGGAATTTGGAATCCAAAATGTAGAATGGGATATAGTTTGCGGTGATGCATTGGAACTTTACAAAAACTATTTGGACAAAATGGATTTTGTTATCGGCAATCCCCCCTATATTCGCGTTCATAATTTAACAACAGATATTCGCAATTTTGCATTTGCAACCGATGGAATGACGGACGAATATCTGGTCTTTTACGAAATCGGATTAAAAATGTTATCGCCGGCTGGAAAAATGTGTTTAATCACACCCAGTTCTTTTTTACGAAGCAAAGCCGGGCAAAATTTCAGAAATTATATTTTCCAAAATAAGAACTTGTGCGGAATTATAGATTTGGAACATTTTCAGCCATTTAATGCGACTACATACACCGCAGTAACGCTGTTTGATAATACGGATTCAGAATCACGGAGAAGATTTTCTTATTACAGATATATTGGGCAGAATCAGATTGAATTTGTTGATAATCTGGATTATGCACAGGCATTTATAAATAAAAAGCTATATCTTGCGTCAAAGCAGGTTTTGCAAGCTTTACAAGATATAGAAATTGAATCGCAATATGAAAAATCAGTATCGGTAAAAAATGGATTTGCAACTTTGGCAGATGACATTTTTATTGGCGATTTTGATTTTGCACAAAATACCATAGGCATTATCAAATCATCAACGGGAAAATGGGGGAAATGCATTTTTCCATATAGAAAAGATGGCTCTCCGTTGCCGGAATTCGCAGTTCGCAACAATGCGCCATTATGGAAATATCTGTCCGAAAATCGCAAACGATTGGAAAATCGTTCTATCGCTGATAAAAAAGATTGGTATTTGTTTGGGCGGACACAGGCCTTGCGCGATGTAAGTCGTGATAAAATTGCAATAAATCAACTGATAAAAGATACGAATTCGTTAAAAATAAACTTTGTTCCCGCCGGAAGCGGTGTTTATGGCGGATTGTACATTATCAGCGAGTTTTGCATTGAAGAAATAGAATCTGTATTAAAAACAACAGAGTTTGTAGATTATATTAAATCATTGAAAAATTATAAAAGTGGTGGCTATTATACATTTTCGTCTGCTGATTTGGAAAAATTCTTAAATTATAAATTGACCGAAAGGAAACAAAATGCCCTTAAACTTGTTGCCAACTATTAAGGCCTCTTTTCAGAAATATCTGGAAACTGGCGCGCGCAGTAATGAGAAATTGAAAATTCTGCACGCAAAAATAGCATCTGATTTATCGGCATTATTGGGCGATGATTTTGTCATTCGCTCTTTGGGATATGGCGAAGGTCGGGAAAATGTGATCAAAGGTCGCTATATTGAAAAGGTTGTTGATATAACGATTGAAAATAAAAATAGGAATCCAGTTGCTGGAATCGCTGTAAAGTTTGTGATGAGTAATTATAGCCAAAACAGCAATAACTATTTTGAAAATATGCTGGGCGAAACGTCTAATATCCGTTGTGCAAGAATTCCATATTTTCAGATATTTATAGTTCCGGAAGAAATGCCTTATTACAACAAAGACGGTGAGATTACAAAAGCAGAAATATTCACAAATCACAATGTTGAAAAATATCTGAAACTATCCCAGGATAATCCTGCAACTTTTTTACACACACCAGATAAAACTTTGCTGATGGTTGTCGCCCTGCCTAAATTGGTTCTTGCAAAAACAACAAACAAAAAAAAATACAAAACAAATTATGCAAATGCAGATATTAAATTATCAAAGGCAATTGCCGACAATTTCGATAATTCCGTTATTTTGAATAATTATGATGAGTTTATGAATAAAATCGCACATAGAATAAAATCAGAATAATCTGAAAAACATGCACAATATTGGCATAGAAAATTATTCAAAGTAAAAACAACCCGCAATGCCTTTGCGTCTGCGGTTAGTTTTACTTGCTATATTGCTATTTTTTATTTTAGTAAGGTTTAATTATAATTTGACAAAATATTAACTATTGTTATTATTTATATGTCATAAATAACAGATATGTTATTAACGAAAGAGCAAAATTTACAGATAAATAATTTTAGAGATGGCTGTGAAATTAGTCGATGATTAGGTACGGGAAATTATAAGATAATGTAATTTCTTCTTTCTATGCGTGCTATAATAATTACGTGTTGAAACAGATTAGATTCTCGCATTACTGAAACCTATGGCTGCGCGGCGGCCTAATTCACACACATACTCTCTTATATTTTTATTGGTTTATTTTTGTAACAAGTTGCACTTTTGCGGCAAGTTTGATATTATTCGTACAAAAGGAATTAAAGATGAAGAATGATTTTCTAAACGAAATGCGGGCGCGCGGATTCCTGTACCAGTGTTCTAATATGCAAGGATTGGAAAAAGCCTTGGATTCGGGCAAAATCACCGCATATCTGGGCAGCGACCCAACCGGGGATTCCCTGCATGTCGGTCATTTGGTGCCGGTCATGATGATGCGCTGGCTGCAAAAATTCGGCCACAGGCCGTTATTGCTGGTCGGCGGCGCGACCGGGCGCATCGGCGACCCTTCGGGCCGTGATTCCGGCCGTCCGATGATGACCGAAGAAACTTTGAAAAAGAACATAGCAGGATTGAAAAAGTCATATTCCAAATTCATCAAGTTTGGCGCCGGCATGACGGACGCCGTAATTGTGGATAATTATGATTGGATGAAGGGCGTCGGTCATTTGGACTTTTTGGCGGAATATGGAACAGATTTTACAGTTCCCCGCATGCTGTCCATGGAAAGCGTCAAAAAGCGTTTGGAAACCGGGATGACGTTTTTGGAATTCAATTATATGACGTTCCAAGCCGTGGATTTCTTGGAATTGTATCAAAAGCATAACTGCATTCTGCAAACCTGTGGCGCGGATCAATGGGGCAACGCCGTCATGGGGGTCGAACTGATACGCAAAAAGCTTGGAAAAGAGGCCTTTGTCTTGTCCACGTTCCTGATTGCCGATTCGATGGGCAACAAAATTGGAAAGTCGGCCGGCAATGCTGTTTGGGTGAATGAAGACAAGACGTCCCCGTATGAATACTATCAGTATTTCCGCAATATTCAGGATGCGGACGTTGAAAAATTCTTGAAGATTTTCACAGAAATCCCGCTGGAAGAAATCGCCAGGTTTGCGAAACTGCAAGGGGCCGAATTGAATGAGGCAAAGAAAATTTTGGCATTTGCCGCGACTGAAATCGCGCATGGCGCCACCGCGGCAGCCGATGCCGCGAATACGGCCGCGGCATTGTTTGGCGGCGGGGGCGCTGCCAATGTCCCCAGCGTCGATTACAAACTGCCGGGCACCGTGCCGAATATCGTGGATTTTGTAATCGATGTCGGACTGTTTCCGTCAAAATCAGAGGCGCGCCGCACAATCGGGCAGGGCGGCCTGTCTGTGAATGACGAAAGGGTCGCGAATGTCGACCAGGTTGTTCTGATGCAGCCTGGCGCCTCAATAATGCTGAGAAAAGGAAAGAAAACCTTTTTGAAAGTCATGATAAAATAATAATGAACAATGAACAGTGAACCGAAAGCCGTGAACCGAAAGCCAAAAGTGGAAATCCCCGCCTTGTTCGCCATTCTATGCTCGCTGTTCATTTCTTGCGCCGTCGGCGCAAGCGAGTTGTCGCGGATTAAATCTCAGATAAAACAAACCGAACAGCAGCAAAAGCAAATCGAGGAAAAAGTAAAGACATCCGAACGCGAAATCGAGCGAACCAAAAAAGATTTGGTCCATGCGGCGGATAAAGTGTCTGATCTGGAAGAACAGCGCGGGGCTGTTGAGCGCAAGATTGCCGATCTGGACAAACAGCGCGACAGATTGCGGGCGTCCCTGGCGCAAAATCGGGAACGGATCGCCGATGCCGCGGCCGCTATTTTGTTCGTATCCGCCCACCCCAGCTTTGATTCCGGAAACATGCGCGAATATGTCTTGATGTCCGCTGTATTATCCGGGGCTTCGCAAAGGTTTGACGGCGAAGTGCGGACTGCGGACAAACAAATAAAAGAGTTGGATATTATCCGCGACAAGCGCGCCGAAGAAAAGGAGAAGCTGGACAGGACGGCCTTGAAATATGCGGCCGAGAAAAAAGATCTGGACAAATTGCTGCGCAAGCGCAACGCCCAGAATGAAAAATTAAAAACCCAGCAATTTGCGGTTCAAAACAAGCTTCGCGATTTGTCCGCGCGCGCAAAAAGCATTTCCGAATTGTCGGCTGGCGTTGGCAGTTCCCAAATGTCTGATGATGCGAAATTCAGCAGCCGGAAATTAAACTCGCCGGTCAAAGGGCGCATGGTTGTTCATTTTGGTGAAAAAACGGCATTAGGCTTGCAATCCGACGGCTGGCGGATACGCGCCCGCGGAGACGCCCTGGTGGTCGCGCCAGCAGATGGCGAGATTAAATTTGCAGACAACTTCAAGGGATTTGGCAAGGTTATCATCATGTCCCATAAGAATGGCTATAACACGGTAATGACCAATATGGGCGGCATTGACGTTCTTGTGGGACAAGAGGTTCTTGCAGGCGAGCCGGTGGGGCGCATGAACCCCGACAGGCCTGAAATGTATCTGGAAGTGCGGCGCGGAAACAAGGCTGTCGACCCGGCAAGGCTGTTCAAAGAGCCTTGATTCTTTATCTGTCCAGAACTTTCAAATATTCAATAATTTGTTCCTGGGTGCGCAGCATGTAATCGTATAGCATTGGCAGGCCTATATCCGGTTTGGACAGGAACCTTGAATATGATTCTTTGTCTCCGACCTGATTGAATAGAACCGGGGTATAGCCTTCTTGAACCATTATGAAATTCATCGCATAGCGTCCGGTTCTCTTGTTGTTGTCGCCAAAGGGTTGAATTCTCCGAATCATGTATTGCGTGTGATAGGCCCTGTCGAACAGTCCCAGATCCGCCCGATTTGCATCATCTAAAATTTTTTGCACGTCTTTTTCAGATTTGCACCTGTCATTTTGGGTTTTGCCCATATATTTTCCGGCAAAGGCGTGCAGAGAAGTGTTTTGAGAAAAAAGTTTGTGTATTCGACAAATAACCTCATTATCTATTTTTATTTTGTTTCCGCCAATTTCATTGACAATATAATTCATTGCCACGCTGTGGTTTTCTATGGCTATGTAATTATGATTATTCTCGTCCAGATAAATGTTTATTGGTTTATACAAAATCTGGCTTTCCATGCAGGCTTGCGCTGCGAACCAGTCTCTCAATTTGAAGCCAACGGCGCTGTTGTTCAGAGATGCGCTTATCTGTTTTTTGTTATCTTCAATTTTATATAGGATGTCTGATACAATCATTGCAGCTCCCTTTTTATCTAATTATATATGATATTGTAGACCAACTAATACATTTGTCAATGATTATATAAAAAATATTGAAAAATCGTGTTGCGGGATATTATTAAATGTTTTATGATTTCCACGATGCTTGTTCATCTGTAAAGGAAGGATGGGAATATGTTCAAAAAGATGTTGATTTTGATAGCTTTGCTTGTGCCCGCTGCCGGCTTTTCCGCCGAGAAAAAGAAAGAAGAGCCCGTTGTTCATTTAACAGACGCCCAGATTTATGAGGAATTGAAAAAATTGGCGATGGTTTTTGAGGTCGCGCGCGAAAGCTTTGTCGAAGAGGCCGATGAAAAGAAAATGCTGGAAGCCGCGATGAGCGGCATGCTGGGCGCGTTGGACCCCCATTCCTCTTATTTGTCGTTGGATGATTTCAAGGATTTTAATGACAAGTCGCATGGCGAATTCGGGGGCCTGGGCATTCAGATCACCAGCGACCACGGCGCGGTAAAGGTTATTTCCCCGATTGACGATACCCCGGCGGAAAAAGCCGGAATCAAGGCGGGGGACTATATCACGCACATTGATGGAGAACAGGTGTTTGATTTGACCTTGAACCAGGCGGTTAAAAAAATGAAGGGCAGGCCCGGCACCAAGGTAAAATTGACAGTCGTGTCAGAGGGCAAAGAACCAAGAACCATGACTCTGAAACGCGCCATTGTCAAGGTAAAGTCTGTTAAGTTCGAGGAAAAGGGCGAAGATAAGAAAATCGGCTATATCCGCATTTCCGATTTTGGCGCGACGACATCCAAAGAATTGCGCGGGGCCATTGAAAAGCTGGAAAACAAGAAAGTCATCGGCTATGTTCTGGATGTCCGCAACAATCCGGGCGGTTATTTGACGGCGGCTATCGAGGTTGCGGACGCGTTCATCGACAGCGGCGAAATCGTATCCACGCGCGGCAAGAAAAAAAGCGACGTTGACCGCAGTTTTGCGAAGCCCGGCGATTTGATAAACGGCAAGCCCATAGTGGTTTTGATTAATCATGGATCCGCATCGGCTTCCGAAATTGTGGCCGGCGCGATCCAGGACAATGCGCGCGGCTTGGTCATGGGCTCGCAATCCTTTGGCAAGGGCAGCGTTCAGCAGCAAAAACCCTTGGGTGACGGAACCGCGATCCATATCACGATTGCGCGCTATTACACCCCCAGCGGAAAATCCATTCAGGGCGAGGGGATCACCCCGGACGTGGAGGTCCTGCAAAGCAGGGTCGAAGTGCTGGAAAAGAAACAGAGCGTTTATTCCGAGGCTGCATTCAAAAACGCGCTGAAAAATGAAGAATCAGGCAAGAAAGACAAAAAAGACAGCGAAGATTGGTCCAAGATGACCGACCAGGAAAAAGAAGCGCTGGACTACCAGTTGCAGCGCGGAATGGATATGATTCGCGCCATGGACAAGCTGGGGGCCAAGACAGACAAGGAAAAAGTAATAAAGAAAAAGGAATAAGAACAAAGAATAAAATTTAGGTAATAGGTAATAAATTGCAGGTAGGGAACCGCGCCCAGCCCATAAAATTGTTTGCTATCTTATTCCTTAATTTACCGCTGCTTGTTGTTGAGTTGCAGCAACAAAGTGGATATACGCACC
>JAIRLB010000040.1 GCA_031259745.1 Rickettsiales bacterium
CGCTTTATCATGACATGTCTTTGCGATTCGATAATATCACAAAAAACCGATTCGCATAAACAGAAAAAAGGGGGCGGAAAATTCCACCCCCGCCGATTACACAATCCGATTAAAATCTATACATAAAGCCCAATTTCACCATAGGATAGAATTTAATCTTTTCCAATTCGTCATTGATTTCACGCAGGGCGTTCGCCTTGTTGGTTTCAAAATCCGCTTTCAGCTGGTCATCATTGACATCTTTCCAGCCGCCTTGGCCATCGGATACTTTCAGAGTATCCAAGGGAATATCCATGCCAATATTGGCGGTCTTGCTGGTAAAGACAACACCGGCATCCATATATATTTTGATTCCCCAGAACAGACCCAGATCAAAACCAGTGCCAAGATACGGGCCGGAATACTTCCAATTTGCGTTTGCTGTGGCATTGACATCGCCAGTATATTTGTAATTGATGCCATCCAATTCAAATTCAAAGCCGCCCCCAGGCAAATTGCCCAATTCGCCCGTCAAGGTTGCCGCCAAATTCATACTGCCGGCAACATAACCGCCGGAAAGCCTGAATCCGCCCAAGAACCAAGTATTTCCGAATGGATAAAAATCAACCAACAGGGCCATATGCTTTGCGGACAAAGTCCCCCCGCCAATAGTCATGCCATCGCCAACATCAATACCATCTTCCAACGTGGAATCTATGGCGGAATTAATGTATGATTTAATCGGGGAAGTTGTGGCAAAATCGAAACGCGCGCCAATTCTTTTCCACCAGAATGATTCAAAGTCTTTGTTGGCATATCCTATAAAACCATTCAAACCGCTGGTGACGCTGGCGCCGACGCCGATTTGCATTCCGCGCGGGAACTTGATTTTCGGATTGCTTTTTTGAACTTCTTCCACTTTTGCGGAATCAATATTCGCAACGATCGATTCTTCTGCAATCCCGGCGTTTTCCGCAATTATTTCTTTTTCAGTTGCCACAGGGACAACCTCTTCCGCAAATGCCGGCAGAGCCAATGTTGCCAAAAGAGCAAAAGTCAAAACTTTATTCATTTTTATTCCTTTTCTTTTCATGTGGGATAATTTTCCTTTTCCCGCATGTTGATTATTAACTATACAAGAAAGCAATTCAACTAAAAAGCTGTCGCATTTTGTATTTTAATTATTTTGTTTTTTGTGATATGATTTGTATCATGAAGTCAAAAATAGCCATTTTTTCAACCCTGCTGGGCATGCTGGGCGCTTTTTCAGCAAACGCATCCGATTGCATCGGGGATGGCTGCGATATTTGGCCGTTTTATCAGGAAACTGTCAGTCGTGCGGAGGCCGTTGGAAACCCAACTGTCCCGCCCACTTTTTTTGAAACGACACAGGATCCGGCCGACTGCATCGATTGCGCGCATTTCGCAGGAAACCCGGGCGATAATTTCTGGATGCGGCGGCCGGAAATGAAATCCATCAATGTCTTATCCGTCAAACCTGTGGCCGCAGACGACCGCCGCGCGCTGTGGGATGGGGTTATTGGTAAGTACGACCAGCCAAAATTCGACAAGACCGTGGACTGGCGCGACGGCGTGCCGTTGTGGGATGATTCCGTTTCCCATTATGACAAGAAAGATTTCAGCGATTGGTTCCTAGAGCCGAACGATGTCTACTTCGCCGACGAGCTGGACCAAAACATTCGCGCCGAAGTGGAAGAATTATTGGCGCCTATGAAACCAAAATACAACCTGTGGGCGAACAAAGGGGATAAATATAAAGAACAAGATTTTTCCGTCGCGATTGAAAAAAACTTTGATAATGTAAAAATTATCGAAAACGGCGACGGCTGTCCGTTCGAAACAGATGCCGAATGCGCCATTTGGCGCAGAAAGCCCATGGTTCGCGAAACCGTATCTCCGCGCAGCCCGAAAATCCGCGCCGAAAAAATGAATGATTTTATTTGCGCGGCCCGGTCAGATAACAGGATTGCCGCCAACGCGGCCGCGGCCGCGCCGCTGCTGGAAAGATATAAAATGCTGATGCAATCCGCCCGGGCCTGCTGCACGGACGGCATGGCATATCAATTGAATCAGGCCGGCGCAACCGAAGGCTTGGTTTACAAATTCCTGGCCGATGATGCGAACTTCTATGGACTGGGCAGCAGATGCCTGATGATGACGGACGAAGATTTTGACAACAAATATCCGAACACTGCGACCGCGGCGGTTGCCGCCGATGTCCGCAACGGATGCCTGTGCCGCGGGCGGCAGTGGTTCATGGCGATGCTGGCGCCATTCGAGGATGCTTACAAGGCTGTTCCGGAATTCGCAAAGGAAAAGTTCAACTATACATACATCGACGGGTTGCAGCGCGAAGTGACGGTTTCTGTAAACAACGATGTAAAAAACGTATTGAGTCAGATGGCGCTGTGCCCGTAATAATTTTTGATTGCGGATTGCTGATTTCTGATTTATAATGCAGATATGTTAAAATTTATAAAATCTTTGTTTATGCCGCGCGGGGCCAAGACAACCGCCGGCGAGTTGGCTGAAAAATTCGGCCTTCAATTAAGGGGCGATCCAAAAGCCCAGATTCGCGGCATTGCGCCCATTATGGACGCGCATGCGGGCCAGCTGGCTTTTTATTCGACAGAAAGAAACAGCAATGCGTTCAAAATCCTGCCAATCAGTGCATTGCAGCGTACCAAAGCTAGCGTAATTTTGCTGCAGCCCGATCAGGTTGATAATGCGCCAAAGGGCGCGACTTTGCTGATTACCGATTCTCCGCGCGGCGAAATAGCCAAGATTCTTGGCGAGATTTACAAGGAAAAACCCAGATATGGAATTCATTGGGCATCTCATGTAGACAGGGGCGTCTTTTTCCGCAAAAAACGTTCCGTTTATATCGGTCAATTCGCCACTGTTGAGCGCGGCGCGGTTCTGGGGCCCGATGTCAAGATTTACCCCAACGCATTTATCGGCAGAAACGTCGCCTTGGGGCGCGGCACGGTTGTTCACAGCGGCGCGCATATCGAAAATGCGACAATCGGCGAAGACTGCATTATTCACGCAGGCGCGGCAATCGGCAAGGACGGATACGGCTATACCCGCCAAAACGGCAAAAATGTATTTATTCCTCAGGTGGGCCGGGTTATTATTGGCAGCCGCGTGTCGGTTGGCGCGAGTTCCTGCATAGACCGCGGCGCGATTACGGATACGGTTGTCGGCGATGGCACAAAAATCGACAATCTGGTTCAAGTTGCGCATGGCGTTGTTATTGGGCGCGAATGCTTTCTGGCGGCCCAGGTCGGCATTGCTGGCGGCTGCGTTATTGGCGATCGCGTGCTGCTGGGCGGCCAGGTGGGCTTGGCCAACGGCGTGAAGATCGGAAACGATGCCGAGGTTGGCGCGCACAGCGGCGTATTTCGCAATATTTCGGACGGCGAAAGATATATGGGCTATCCGGCGGGTCCGGGAACTGAATTCATGCGGCATTACGCATGGCTGCGCAAACAATCAAGATCGTAAACCGCAAGCTGAATATGGCTGTCGGTCAACGGCTTATGATTTGCGTCTTACGGAGATAAAAATGATTGATGCAAAAGGAATTGAAAAAATCATCCCCCATCGCTTTGAGATGCGCCTGATTGATGAAATCCGCGAGTATAACGAAACCAGCGGCGTTGGAATTCACTATGTCCGCGATAATGAATTTTGGTGCGCGGGACATTTTCCGGGCCAGCCCATAATGCCGGGCGTATTGCAGGTAGAGGCTATGGCCCAAACGGCATGCTATATCGCATTGCTGGGCATGGGCGCGACCGATGGCGGGACGCTGGGGTATTTCACGACAATGGAAAAGATCAAATTTTTTCATTTGGTAAAGCCGGGCGATGTTTTGGAATTGCATATCGAATTGGTTATGTCCAAGATGCGTTTTTACAAATTCCATGGAATTGCGATGGTCGGCGGAAAAAAGGTATCCGAGGCCACATTCAGCGCCATTATGCAGGCCAGAGAAGACCTGAATTAAAGACCAAAGAAC
>JAIRLB010000046.1 GCA_031259745.1 Rickettsiales bacterium
TAATTTCTGATTTTTGATTTTTGATTTCTGATTCGTTTTCACTTGATGCTGCACCATCGGAAACTGCATCAAGACGCTTGGTGTACTTGCAGGCTGGGTAATTCGAGCATCCGATAAACGCACCGTACTTTGATAGCTTTAACCCAAGGGTTCCGCCACACGCTGGACACTTATTGTCTCTATCTTTGAACAGATGTGCGGCCAGATTTCGGTTCAGTTCATCGATAATCTCGGTTGTTGTAACGCCGCGCGCCGCCTCTATCATCGCACCTGCGGGTGTCCAAAATCCTTGCAGCGCTGGAATTTTTTTCATGGCGCCGTTCGACACATCGTCCAAAACGTCTTCGGTCTTGGCTGTGAAATTCACATCAATCAAGTCGGTGAAATATTTGTTCAAATACGCGGCGATGACCCAGCCGCCGTCTGTCGGATGAAATCTGCGCTGTTTATCCTGATCGACATAATTGCGGTCGAGGATCGTGGATATGATTGTGGCGTATGTGGACGGGCGTCCTATTCCCAATTCTTCCAATTTTCTTACAAGGGATGCTTCGGTATAGCGCGCCGCCGGCTGGGTAAAGTGCTGGGCTGGGTTCAGTTTTTCAATCGTGATGTCGTCGCCAGCGAATAATTCCGGTAGCTTGGTTTCGCCGTCTTCGGCCTCATCATCTTTGTCTTCAATGTAGATTTTCATAAATCCGTCGAATGTTCTGGTTGTGCCGACTGCGTAGAATACGGCCCCATTCTTTGGTTCCGTTATATTGACGGATACGCTGTCAAACTCTGCGTTTGTCATCTGGCAGGCGATGGTGCGCTTCCATACCAGATCATACAATTTCGATTCGTCGTCTTTCAGATCATGTTTTTCGGATTTCATAAAATGAGTCGGGCGAATCGCCTCGTGAGCCTCTTGCGCGTTCTTGGATTTTGTGACATAAACATTCGGTGCTTTCGGCAGGAATTGACTGCCGTAATATTCCGATATGAATTCGCGAATCTCGGCTACACTGTCCGCGGACAGGTTCGTCGCGTCTGTTCGCATATAGGTAATAAGCCCCTGTTCGTACAATTTCTGTGCCGCACTCATCGTACGCTTGGACGAGAAGTGTAATTTGCGCGCTGCCTCTTGCTGCAAGGTTGATGTCGTAAATGGCGCGGCCGGCCTGCGCGAGATGCTTTTCTTTTCAACAGACGATACCGAACCGTTAAAAGGAACGATGAATGCTGAAAGTATTTCATCCATTCGCTCTTTGTTTTCAATCGTCATCTTGTCTATTTTCTCGCCGTCGAATTTAGTCAGATGCGCTGAAAAGACCACCCGCCCCTTTGCGCAGTCAACGTCCAAAGACCAGTATTCTTTTGCGCGGAACGCCTCAATTTCGCGCTCGCGGTCAACGATCAGCTTTACTGCTACAGACTGGACGCGGCCAGCACTGCGGCCTAGATGTTTGCGCCATAGCAACGGAGACACCCCGAATCCTATCAGATAGTCCAACGCACGGCGGACAAGGTATGCGTCGACCAGATTCTGATCGATTTCGCGCGGATGCTCAAGGGCGTCTTGGACCGCCTTTTTGGTGATTTCGTGAAAGACGACCCGGTATATCTTTTTGCCGGTCAAAGCCTTTTTGTCTTTCAAAATGTCCAGCAGATGCCACGCTATGGCTTCTCCCTCGCGATCGGGGTCCGACGCCAGATATACTGTGTCCGCCTCTTTCAGTTCGTCTATGATTAATTGTATCTGTTTTTCTTTGCCTGACATAATATGCCATTTCATTGCAAAGCCGTTGTTTACATCAACGCTGCCGTTTTCGGGCACCAAATCACGGACATGTCCGATGCTTGCCACGACGCGCCAGCCAGTCCCCAAATATTTCCCGATGGTTTTAGCTTTTGACGGAGATTCAACGATTAATAAATTCATTTTTTAAAATCCTTTGGCAGAAAGTTGCTGGTCTTTGTTTATATGCGCATTTTGGCATAAGCCGAATCCGAACATCAGCGAAAGTAAACTGCTGCCGCCGAACGACATTAATGGCAAAGGCACACCGACAGTCGGCATCAACCCCAGAACCATAGCAATATTTATAGAATAATAAACGAAAAAATTCAACATAAAACCAAAGCATAACAGTTGTCCGAATCTATTCCTGCAAGTTTTAGCCATCCAAAATAGCGTCATTGTCAAAACGCTGTATAAAATCAGCAGCGTCATGGCCCCCGCAAATCCGAATTCTTCACCCAACATGGTGAATATGAAATCTGTATGTTTTTCCGGCAGGAACTGCTGCTGGGACTGGGTCCCTGACATGTAGCCCTTACCGATAATGCCCCCGCTTCCGAATGCGATCTTGGCCTGGTTGATTTGATACCCCGAGCCTTGGGCATCATGGGCAGGGTTTATAAAGGTGATAACCCTTTCCCGCTGGTAATCATGCATCCCGCCAAACCAAACGACTGGCGCTGCCAGCACAGCCAATATAGCTCCGACAAGAAACCATTTCTTTTGCGCCCCGGCGATATAAAACGATCCTGTCGCGATCATACCCAGTGACAGCGCTGTTCCCAAATCCGGCTGCGCTACGATCAATGCAAACGGCGCCAGCAGCAATATGGCGGGAATTACGTAATTTTTTAGCTGGACAGATTCCACAGAATTCATCCACGCAAAATATCTGGCCAAAACCAACACTAGCGCCACTTTTATGAATTCCGACGGTTGCGCGTGAAACACTCCCAAATCCAGCCAGCGCTGGGCGCCCATACCGGTGTGGCCGATGAAAGTCACCAATACAATCATTATCAAAGCGGCCGCATAAATAACATAGGCCGATTTTATCCACAGCTTGATATTTGTGAACGCGGCAAAGAAGAACACACCGAGCCCTAGAATAATCTTGCTTAGATGGGATAGCGCGAATGGCCGCCATGAACCACCGCCTGCCGAATACAGCACGATCAAAGATATTGCCAGCACCAGCACCATCGGCACTAACGGAGTCTGCGAAAAACGTTGCAGTTTTTCTGACATTGTCATCATGTTTGAATTCGAAACTCTGGTTTGCTTAATCATTTTTCAACAATTCCTTCATTGCCGCCGCCGCCGCTCGCGCCGCGGGACCAGAGCCACCCGAATGTTCAGTAATCGTGCAGATTGCGTATTTCGGATTGCCGACGGGTGCGTATCCCACAAATAGCCCATGGTTTCTCAGGCTCCATTTCAACTGCTCGTTCGTCAGGATGCCGGTGTCGCGCTCGTTTCTGGAAATGCTGCGCACTTGGGAAGTACCGGTCTTGCCACCCATCTTTTTTCCATTTACGCTAATGGCGCTGGCCGATGCGGTGCCGCCAGCTTGCAACACTTGTTCTAAGCCTTTGAGAACGGATTTTATATTTTTAGCCTGAAAATTCAAACTTTCAAAACGCGCACGGTCGCCGCTGTCGATCAGCATTGGCGCCACCTTTTTGTTGGAAGCCGCACGCGCCATCATGACCGCCAGTTGCAGGCAGTTTGATAATATGAATCCCTGGCCTATGCCCGAGATGATTGTGTCGCCGTGCAGCCAGCGGGCGCCGATTTGTTTTTCCTTCCATTGCCTGTCCGGCACTATGCCGGTCATTTCTCGCGGCAGGATGTCATGCATGTGATTTTCCATCAGTCCCAGTTTTTGTGCCATGGCCTTTATCGCATCAATACCTATGCGCAGTGCGATCTGATAGAAATAAATGTCGCAGGAATGTTTCAGCGCGTCGGCCAGGTCGACCCAACCGTGGCCTTTGGGCTCCCAACAGTGATAGCGCCTGTCGCCGTAATCCCAATGGCCTGGACAGAAGATTTTTTCGCTCGACGTGATAGCGCCAGATTCCAAAGCCGCCAACGCCACAACAATCTTGAATGTGGAGCCGGGTGGGTACAGTCCCTCCAACGCCTTGTTCATAAACGGCTTTGCAGCGTCTTTGCGAAGCTGGGCGATGTATTCCTCGCCATCATCGTTGCGGAAGTTGTTTGGGTCGAAACTGGGGATGGACACCATCGCCACAATATTGCCTGTTGCGATTTCAATCACTGCGCCGCACCCGGATCTGTGCATTGCCAGCGAATCATACAATTTCTTTTGAATATCTTCGCGGATGGTCGTCTTGATGTTTTCCCCGTCTGTCGCATTGATGAACTGGGTTTTGTCTTCACCGGTGATTCTGCCGACCGCATTAGTTATCATAACGGTCTGGCCGGGCTCGCCCATCAGTTTCTTGTTGAATGTTTTCTCTAATCCCGTGACGCCAGTTGTATAGAACGGCGCGTTTGGAACAGGCTTGTCTGGCACGCCGACATAGCCAAGAACCTGCGCCCCGGCCGCACCCAATTCATAAATGCGCGTGAATCCGCTGCGTATATGTAAGCCCGGCAGGTTTTGCGCCTGTAACTCGGCCAATTTGGTCCAGTCGGAATTCTCGCTGACCAAGACCGGCTGGAACTTTGCCTGTCGGCGAATCCTGGTGTATATTCTGTCGACTATATTTTTCTTTAATTTCAATTCACGGGCGACAACATTGATCAAGCTGTCCAAGTTTTCAGCCTCTTCCGGAATGATGTAAATTCGGTATATGGGCGCATCTCGTGAAATCGGAGCACCCGTATGGCTTAGTATTTTTCCTCGCTCTGGCATATTTATTCGGATACGGAAGGAATTGTTTTCCGACTTACGCTTGTATTCGCCATAGCCGAATACCTGCATTTGCAGCATACGCAGCACCAACACTGATGTCAGGGCGGCGCCCGCCGTCAGAAACAGGGCAGAGCGTCTGTCAAAAAGGCGTGCAACTTCTGTATCAATCATAATTGCCTCCACCGGCGGTCTCTATTTTCTGCGCCAGTTCCGCAAAAGGTATGTACAATATGCTCAACCACAAGAACAGCCAAACGGCGCGGATAAATCCCGCGCCGTTCCATACAACCAGTGACAACAATAATGCGGATACACCGAAATACCCCATGAATATCAATAATCCGTCGCTTTTTTGCCGTGTCAGATCAACGAAGTTTTGGAATCCGTTGACAGCATAGAAAAAACAGTATACTGACGTCCATAGCAACAGCGTGTCGGACTTGTAATCGATTAGGAAACAAAAGATGGCTGCGAACAGAACAAACCAATCCTTAGGGTGGATGAAGGAAAAATAAAATATCGGAACCAAAGCCAGAATACCGCCCGGATTCCACAATGGAACCGACAGGCGCCATAGCAAAATCACCGCCAGAAAAGGAAAAGCGGTTTGTAGAAATGAGGCCATTTTTCTCATCATTCGTATTTGCCTTGTCTGTCGAACTGCAAAACCAGTACATTCGATAGGCGGGTTGGGCGCAGGACATCCGCATCCGCTGAGTTAATCATCTCTCCCACAAGAATTCCGTCCGGCAAAACGCCGCGTATGCTGCTTGTGACCAGCTTTAAACCTTTGGTTGGCTGAAATTCGGGGTCACTGAAAAATCCCATCGTGGGGTCACTGGCCCCGTTGCCCTGCAAGAATCCGTAAACCTCAGATCCGGCAATGCGAACCGGTATGTTTGAATTGGAATCTGTCAAGCTGCGCGCCTTGGCAAAATTAATGCCGACATCCGCAACAATGCCGACCAAAACTCCGTCAAATGACACTACGGCCATTCCTGGCTCAATCCCGGCATTCACACCTTTGTTGATGAAAAACGTATTGTGGTGAAATGCCTCGTTATTATATGAGATTGACGCGACGATCGCCTTTTGCGGTGATGAGCGGATTATATCCAATTCCCGTGCCAGCTTTTGATTTTCAGATATCGCAACGTCGCATTCGTTTCCGCGGCGGCGCGCTTCGTCCAGTTTTGCACGCAATTCGTCGTTTTCACTGCGCATGCTGGATAATTCGCGAATTCCGGATATGCTGTCACCTGCCGCGCGTATGGGCCATGACGCCGCATCGCCTACCCAGTTCGCCATCGGCAGCACAATATGGGCCAAGCCATTCATAATCTTATAATCGGGCTTGTCTATCATAATATATATCAAAAACACTGGCAAAACGGCCGCAGTCAGTGCGGACTTTGCATACGAGAATACTTTGGAAGATATTTTTTTTGAATTCATGGTTTTTATGCGCTTGGTTTTGTTTTATCACATAGTTTAATTAATAAAAGGGCGATATTCAATAAAAACTTGATTTTTATATTTAATGTGCCAGAATGACAGCAGTTTGAAATGGCAAGGCATTGCCATCAGAATATGTTTGATATCTACCAAAGGATAAGAAAATGCCTAATAAAATGAAAACAAAATCATATATGAAAAAGCGCGCAAGTATGACCGCGACTGGAAAAATCCGCGTTGCCAGAAACGCGCATAAGAAGCTTTTGCGTAAAAAGTCCAAACGTGCGAACAATCAGGGCTCTAAGGCCCAGTATTTGAACGATAATATGGTCGGACAGGCTAAATTGCTTGCTCCATATGGCTTGAAATAAACAAAGGGGCTTTGATAATGGCAAGAGTAAAACGCGGAACAACCGTCAAACAGAAACACAATAAAATACTTGTGCGTGCAAAGGGGTATTTGGCACGCCATCATTCGACTTATCGCGCGGCCCGCGAAAAGACTGAGAAAGCGGGGCAATACGCATATCGCGACCGTCGCGTAAAGAAACGCGATTTCCGCGGCCTGTGGATCGTGCGCATCAATGCGGCGACCCGCGCGGCTGGGCTGACATACAGCCAATTCATGAGCGGCTTAAAAAAAGCCGGTATCAGTCTGGACCGCAAAGTATTGGCGGAAATGGCATATTCGCATGACGCCAACTTTGACAGGCTGATTGAACAGGCAAAACGATTTACCACCGCGGATGCTGAATAAACCCTGTCGGCGGGCGATTGATTTGCAATGCTAGTTACAAAGGCCGTTTCAAAACGGCCTTGTTCATTTATCGAAAAAGCAGGTAACGAAAATGTTGGAGAGTATTAAAAAGATTAAATCGTTGGAAGAATTGGCGGCACTGCATGGCGCAACTTTTGGCAAAAATGGGACGATGACCGCCCGGCTGAAGCGTGCGAAAGAGCTGTCCATGGACGAGCGGACGCGACTGAACGAAGAAAACGCATCTTTGCGGGCAGCGTTCCGCATGCGCCAGGAAGAGTTGGAAGAAGCCATAATGATGACCGCGTTGGTTGGTCAAAAGCTGGATGCTGCGGCGCAAATCGCATCGCGTGCGCCAGTCGAATCGAATGGAAAGCTTCATCCGCTGACGCGGAGTCTGGCTGAAATAACGGCGATTTTTGAATCAATGGAATACGGGTTGCGCACCGGTCCGGAAATAGAGGACGATTGGCATAATTTCACAGCGCTGAATACGCCGGAATACCACCCTGCCCGCGACATGCAGGATACTTTTTTCGTAAAAGGCGGAAATCTTCTTCGCACCCAGACCAGCGCGGTGCAAATACGCGCCATGGAATCCGAAGGCGCACCGATTAAGATATTCTGCCCAGGCACTGTATTCCGCAGAGAAATAGATGCGACACACAGTCCCATGTTCCACCAAATCGAGGGACTGAATGTCGCTGAAAACATAAAATTGTCAGACATGGTGCGCGATATAAGGGAGTTTTTACATCGCTTTTTCGGTCGTGAGTTCAATATGCGCGTGCGCCCGTCTTATTTCCCGTTCACAGAGCCCTCGGTAGAAGTAGATATAGAATGGAAATCTGGAAAATGGTTAGAAATTATGGGTGCTGGAATGGTCCATCCAAATGTATTGAAAAATTGTCGGATTGACCCCAGCAAATATCAAGGCTTTGCCTTTGGGTTTGGCTGGGATAGATTGGCCATGCTGAAATATGGGCTAAATGATTTGCGCAAATTTTATGGGGGCGATATTCGCTGGCTTAAAAATAACGATTTCTAAAAGGATTGATTATGAAGTGGACATATGGTTGGCTGAGAGATTATCTAGATACGGACGCGTCTCCGCAGGAAATCGCGGATATGCTGACGCTCATAGGGCTGGAAGTGGAAAGCGTTGAGATGCTGCCTGTGCCAGTTGCGGCGAAAATCGTGGAATGTTCGGATGTTCCGGACACTCATCTACGCAAATTGCTGGTTGATGATGGCAGTGGAATCCTGCGCCAGGTTGTATGCGGTGCGCCGAATGCCCGCGAAGGATTAGTGTCCGCACTGGCCGTACCAGGTTGCAAGATTGGCGATATGGAAATCAAGTCGGGAAAGATTCGTGGCATCCTGTCCGATGGCATGATGTGCAGCGAGAAAGAGCTGGGCATTTCTGATAACCACGACGGAATTATGGAATTGCTGGAAAATTCTGAAATCGGCACACCCGTATCATCAAGAAGTGAATTTGTCTTTGAAGCCGGAATCACACCCAACCGACCGGATTATCTGGCGGTATGCGGAATCGCGCGCGACCTGTCTGCGACCGTGTTGGGCAAGTATATCGAAAAGAAGGAAATTCAGGATTTGCCAAAAAGCGGGGAACTCAAGGTTATTATCAAAAATCCTGTTGCCTGCCCAATATATCGCCTGTGCAAAATCAGAGGAATTAAAAATGGTCCGAGCAATCCGACGATTGCATCCCGATTATCGGCCATCGGAGTCAATCCAAGGAATGCGCCAATAGACGCGACAAATTATATCTGTTATGACTTGGGCCAGCCTATGCATTGCTTTGATGCTGATGAAATCAAGGGCGACATAATTGTCCGCAATGCCGAGAATGGCGAGAAATTCACAGATCTGTTTGGAACAGAACATGAATTGTGGGACAGTGATTTGGTTATCGCGGACAGCGCGGGAATTCTTGCGCTGGCAGGCATTATCGGTGGACAGCGCGGCATGACCGCAGACAGGACGGAAAACATCCTGCTGGAATCAGCTTATTTTGATCCCGTGACAATACGCAGAACATCAAAACGCATAGGCGTGTCCACAGACGCATCCTATCGCTATGAGCGTGGCATTGACCCGACTACCACGGGACCGGCGCTGGCACGAGCTGTCAAAATTATAAACGATGCATGTGGCGGTGATGTTGTCGGCACGGCCGTCGGAGGCAAGGACAGCGCAGCTGAGATTAAAATCACGTATAATCCGGATCTGTTCTTGAAAAAAACAGGAATTGCCATTCCAACCGGCAAACAAAAGGAAATACTGCGAAGACTGGGGTTCGATGTTCAAACCGATAGCGGTGAATGGACGATTGTTCCAACCCCGGCGCGCGTGGATGTGGTGATTCCTGAAAATATAGTATCGGAATTGATTCGCATCTATGGATATGAGAATATAAAAAGTGAAGAGAAAATAAGCGCGCCGAAACCGGTTCTGATCCCGGGCCTTAAATCCACACTGGCGAATCATGGGCTGAACGAGATCGTGAACTATGAATTCGGTGATTCGGCAAAGGAAGAACTTTTGTCAATCCGACCGCAAGTGCACGTGTTGAATCCGATTATTGATACCTTTGATACGGTGCGTAACAGCATGGTCCAGGGGATGCTGGATGTTATTGCCAACAATGACAGATTCAAGCGGTCAAATCTGGCTTTGTTTGAGTTGGGGCCAGTGTTTGACGGCAATCAGCCAGGTCAGCATCATAATCAACTGATAATTGCACGCGCGGGCCTTTTTAGCGGCAAAATAGGCATAAAGCATGGTCGCGAATCAGATATTTATGATGTGCGTGAAGACCTGCTGGCGCTATTCCCCGGGGCGATGGCTGAAAATGACGCTAATCCACCGCTGTGGGCGCATCCGTTCCTTTGTGGGCACATTGTTCAAAACGGCGCGACTGTTGCGCAATTCGCAGAACTGCATCCGAATGTCGCCAAGAAATTTGGTATCAAAACCAAGGTTGTTTTGGGCTTGGTTGAAAATGCTGATATGATTAAAGTTCCCGGAAAAAATGCGGAATCGCAGGTTATGGGCATCGAATCGAAAATGTCTTTGGCTGAATTTCCGCTGATTACTCGCGATTTCGCATTTGTCGTATCCGATGGCACCGCGCCTGAGGCGATTGTAGAAGCAGCAAAGTCGGCCGATTCGCGAATTGTCGAAACAAATGTTTTCGATGTCTTTGATTTGGGCTGCGCCCGGAAGTCCGTCGCATTCGAGATAGTGATACAACCCGAATCAAACATGACCGACTGCGAGCTGCTGGAATTGCAAAATACAGTGATAGCGGCGGTCGAGAAAGGCTGTCCGGCGAAAATCCGCGACAAGTAAACAATAGGGCTGGAAATTTGTCCGTCCCGTCATTTTTCATTTGTATTAGCGGCGTATTCTGATATAATTTGATTGCTGCGGGGAAATTCCCGCTGCGGGGTGTCATGACCTCTATTTTAGGCGTTCCGCAAGGAATGAAAAATCTCCAACCGTTGGTTGGAGGGCTTGCGAATATATTGAATAAGCAGCTCGATTTCCTAAAAATTGTCATGAACCTCCAACCGCCTAATCATTATGCGGTTTTTTGTTAAGCAAAAATCGGAGGAAGCTTATGAAGAAAAAAATAATTAAAACGACCGCATTCATGGCAGGTATATTCATGACGGCGACATCGTTGTTCGCAGCGAGCAATGCGAGCAATAACGGATTATGCGGCCTGATAAGGCAGATGAAAGACGTGTTTGGTACACTGCGTGTTTTGGCTTTTATCGGCGCGGCTTTCATACTTGCCAGCTGGGCGTGGGATTTTATCAAAGGCGGAGATGGCAAAACCAACGTTATCGATGCTCTTAAAGCAAAAGGCATATCCATGATTGTCGGGTTTGCGTTGCTGTTTGCTATCGGCACAGGAATAAGCTTTTTGATGGATGGAAATGCGGTCGGTTGCGCTGAGGTGTTGACAAGTAAATGGTAAGAAAGGAAAACATTATGAGAAAAAAATTAATGATGTTCATAATCGCGGCCGTTGCAATTTTTGCCTGCGGATACATGGTTGGGTAATTCAAATCAGCAGATTCTTGTCAGGCGCGTCGCACCAGCGGGCGACGGGACACGATGCGCATAGCGGCCGCAAGGCCTTGCATGTATAACGTCCATGCAGAACCATTACATGGTTGACCATGCCATGGCACTTTTTCGGAATAAGTTTTAATAATTTAGCCTCGACCTTTTCAGGGGTATTGTCTGATGCGTCCACCCAGCCATAACGATGCGCATTGCGGAAAACGTGCGTGTCGACGCCGACGGTCGGCGCATTCCACAAAACATTCATAATGACGTTTGCGGTTTTCTGACCGATGCCAGGCAGTGCCATCAATGCCTTTTGATTATGATATTGTTTTGGAAAGTTCCAGTCTTTGCCGATACCCCGATTGCCGCTGGCGACCACCCTTTTTCCAGCGAAGTGGAATTTACCAGCCAGCTTTTCGGACAAAGCGATAATGTTCTTGGCTTTGTTGTTAAAGAACGAAATAACTTTGATATGCTTTTTTAACCCATCTTCGCCCAGTATCAACATCGCTTCGGGCGTTGGCGCGATTGCGAATAAGGCAGGTGTAACTTCACTCACCTTTTTATCAGTTGCCTGGGCTGATAGAATAACAGACACCGCGAAAGTGAATTCATTCACCGAATGCAATTCCGTGCGCACAGTCATATCCAGCGTCGGCGGGACTTTTGTAAAATAAATTTCCGGCGTCAAGGTCATGCTTATCGTTCCCATATTTTCTCTGTGATAGCGGGGTTGTAAATTCTGCCGACGCGATTGAATGTGTTTTCAATAACATGCTGCTGATGCTTTGTAAATTTGCGTTTGTGCAGCGCATTTGTTTTGTAATAATTCATGGTTTCATCGCAAGCTTCGCGGTATTCGCGGTTTTTCTCTATCGACATGCTCAGCCAGTCCAATGACATTTCAATGATTTTGATGTCCGGCATCAGTTGAATCTTTTTCCAAAACTGCGGATGGTGCGGCGATGTGAATTGATGTAGGTCGGAAAGCTGGCTGGTGGATATTTTTCCGTTGGTCAAAAGCGACAGTTCATAAGATTCGATGACGTTGCATAACTTTGCTTTATCGTGCCCCGGAAATCTTAATCGCGGGTCATGGCATTGCGCTAGATAATTTAGCGTACGGATGTGCCTGCCGGTTCTGTCCACAAAGCGGTGTTCTTCGGTTTCCGAGCACGTCGTGAAGACTGTGTCAGAAGCATTGCAAAATCTGTGCATGATTTGATTGCGCAGCCAGAACGGATTTCCGGCGGTATGCGCGGCCGCGTTTATTAAATGCAGCGCGTATTCCTGCAATTTCAGCATTTGTATTTGTATAAGATTCATAATCTCAGGCCTTTGTTATAGTTATCCTAAGCTTGCGCCCTTCTATTTCGGTTTTGTGTTCGCCCTGGCCCGCAGCCAGCTCTATGCACAGCGATTCGGCCATGATGCGCGGCCGGTGCGCTTCTAATGCGGCGGTCAGTTCCGCGTCAGTCTGATAGGTGATCTTGATTCGATCGGAAACGTCCAGCCCGACCGCTTTGCGGGTGTCCTGGATAAAGCGCAGCGCGTCGTTGGCAAGTCCCTCTGCGACCAGCTGCGACGTCAAGGTCGTGTCCAAAACAACCACAGCGGTATTGTCGGGCAGCGCCGCGCCAGCGATGCCGGGACGAACGGTCAGACGCGCCTCGAATTCATCAGATTGCAGATTGATGATTTCAGATTTCAGATTTACCTTTAATTCATTGTTTTCGATTATGTAATGACCAGCCTTGACCGCAGGGATGATGTTTTTTAATGCGGCGCCCAATCTTGCGCCAATCTTTGGTGTAATCAGATAGACGAACGAATCGGCGACCGCGCCGACATCGCCTGAGAGCACGACTTCCTTGACATTCAGCTCGTCCGCAATGATGTCGGCGAAACCGGACAAGTCCGCGCCTGCGACGACAAGCTTTGACAGCGGCAGCCTGTTGCGCAGCTTGTATGTTTCGCGTAGTTGCTTTCCCACAGATACGACCGTCTGCACCAGGCGCATTTCGTTTTGCAGCATTCCGCCGGCCGCGTTTTCGGCATATTCCGGATATTTCTGAATGTGCACGGATTCGGCGCCGGTCAGATTGCGATATATATAATCCGATATGAATGGCGCAAGCGGGGCTAAAAGTTTTGCGAATTCGGTCAATACCGTCCAGAGGGTATCAAACGCGCCCCGCTCTTCATTCCAAAAGCGCCCGCGCGAGCGGCGTATGTACCAGTTGTTCAGAATATCCAGGAATTCCACGACGCGGCGCAGCAGCGCGTATGGCTCATAGGCGTCCATGGATTCGCGCGCAACCTTGAACAGTTCGTTCAATTCAACCAGAATATACCTGTCCATTATGTTCCGCACATCTGCGGAATCGGCTTTTTGCGCGGAAATATTACCAGCGTTGGCGTACAACGTGAAAAAATGATAAGCGTTCCACAGCGGCGTCATGATGTTTTTCACAGTTTCCGCAAATACCCTGCCATCTTTGTCAAAGCTGATGGCCTCGCATTTCATAAAGTTGCTGCCCAGAATATACAGGCGGATTGCGTCTGCCCCGCACATGTCTATCATCGGCATGGGATCGGTGTAGTTGCCCAAAGACTTGGACATCTTGCGCCCGTCAAAGCCAAGAATCAGACCGTTGACAGACACGGTTTTGAATGCGGGCCTGTCGAACAGAGCCGTTGCCAGAACCATCAGCGAATAAAACCATCCGCGCGTCTGATCCGGGCCTTCTATTATGTAATCCGCCGGGAATGTCGCATCGAACCGGTCTTTATTTTCAAATGGATAATGTATGCTGGCGAAAGGCATGCTGCCGGATTCAAACCAGCAGTCCAAAACATCCGGAATTCTCTCCCAGCCGTCCCTTTCCAGCCTATCCAAAGTCGGCCTGTGCAAGTCGTCGATTTTGACATTGAAAAATTTTTCCAATTCGGCGATGCTTCCGAACACTTTGTATTCGCCGTCTTTTACCCAAATAGGCAGGGGGGTGCCCCAGAATCTGTTTCTTGAAACGGCCCATGGTCGCGCGCCTTCTATCCAGCGCATAAATCGTTCGCCTGCGGACTTCCATTCGGTTTTTTTTGTGTTTTCGATAAGTTTTTCGCGAATTTTCGGAACGTCGACATACCATGATTCCGTCGCGCGATAAATCAGCCTCTCATGGGTGCGATAGCTGAACGGATAGCTGTGTTTGTATTGTTCTTTCTTTACCAAATAACCGTTTTCTTTTAAGTAAGCTGTTATTTTCGGATTGGCGTCAAAAATATTTTCGCCAGCCCAGTCGCGTACGGTTTCATCAAAGTTGCCGAATTCATCGACGTTCAGAATTATAGGCAGATGCGGATTTATGTTTTTTATCGCCCAAAAATCGTCTTGGCCGAAAGCCGGCGCGATATGAACGATTCCGGTTCCATCGGAATCAGACACATATTCCGCCGCAATAACCGTGTGCAGAACGGGATTTTCAGGATCTTTATAATAGTCAAACAAAGGCCGGTATTTTAATCCGACAAGCTCTGCGCCGGAAACCTCGCCGGTTTTTTCAGCATGCGCCAACTGTTTTTCATATGCTTGCAGCCGGGATTCGGAGATTATGTATTCCGCGCCGTCCGCGTCGCGCATAATCGAGTAAGTGATTTTCGGATTGACCGCCAGCGCATAGTTTGCCGGCAGAGTCCATGGAGTAGTGGTCCATGCCAGAACTCTCCGTCCGTCCGACAATTCAAACCATACGGTTATCGCATCGTCTGTGACCTCAACATATTCCTGCGCGGCTTCGGAGTTGGAAAGAATTGTCCCCAGCTTTACGTCAACGGCGTTCACCAGAAAATCTTTGTACAGCAGCCCTTTTTCATAAAGTTGCTTTATTGCCCAAAGAACGGATTCCATAAAATTCCTGTCCATGGTGGCATATCCGAAATCTTTGCCTGTTTCGACCCACCGTCCTATGCGCTCGTAATTCTTCACAAAATCGTCGGTGTATTTCAAGACATCGTTGCGGCACGAATCGCAGAACAATTGCAGCCCTTGTTCGGCGACAATGTCTTTGGCGAGCTTTTTTTGCGCTTTTTCAACCGATTGCTCGGCCGGCAGCCCGTGGCAGTCCCAACCCATTTCGCGTTGTACATAATATCCGCGCATGGTTTTATAGCGGAAAACCATATCTTTCATAGCGGCGACGCCGATATGTCCCCAGTGCGGCAACCCGTTTGCGAACGGCGGCCCGTCAAAGAAAGTGAAAGGCTTGCCGTCCTTGGTGGCATTAAGCGACTTATGGAATATGTCTTTTTCGCGCCAGAAATGCAGAATATCCTGCTCTATCTTTGGAAAATTAGCCTTTGGTTCTGTCTTCGGGTATGCCATTTTTCGTTTCCTTTTCAAATAAAAAAACGGACGCATCGCGCCCCGGCAGCAGCCTCAGCGCACATTTGCAGATTATCCTATGATTATTGCTGTTTGTATCGTCATTTTTATCTCTGGCATGGTTTATACAACGAATTTATATAAAAATCAAGTTCAAATGGAACTAATGCGGCAATGTTTGCAAGGCACTTGCCATCTTGAAAAAGTTGATATCAAATTAAATTTATCATTTTTGAATTCTATATGAATCGGCGTGGCCAATGGAATGACTTTATTTACATTCACACCAAAATAAACCAAAAGATTTCCAATCAATGCTCCGTGGGTAACCACGCCAACAGACAGATAGCCCATTTTAATAATGTCATTCAGAGTTTTTATCACCCGTTCCTAGGCCGCCTTTCTTGTTTCGCCATTCGGCCAGACAAAATCCATATCCATCCAATTGTAATGTCTTGCCAGGTCTGCCGGGTTTAATTCGGAGTGCGGTTTGTTTTCGGCCAAACCAAAACTTACTTCTTTTAACCTTGATGCGTGGCTGTATGTTTTTGCTGACTGCCAAGGCAACTGCTGTTTCAAAAGCTCTTTTCAACGGGCTGCTGACAACGACATCTGTATGGATGTCTTTCATATTTTCTGTCAGGTCCAGCGCCTGCCTTTTGTCTGTTTCATTAAGCGGGATATCGCAAGATTGTCCTTGGAAAATCTTGATTTTATTATAATCGGTTTCGCCATGTCTGAATATGTATAAATCTTTTTTCATGCAAAACCTTTGAATACTAAATGGTGCCGATTATAGGATTTGAACCCACGACCCCCTCATTACGAATGAGATGCTCTACCAGCTGAGCTAAATCGGCACAGTAAACTAGTTTATAATAAGTTTTTCCAAATTTCCAGCTTTTATTTTGCGCATCACAACCATAATGCCCGCTGGCGTCACACCAGGAATGCGCGACAGCGCCGCAATATTCTGCGGCCGCGCGCGCGCAAGCTTTTCAGCTAGTTCGTTAGTCAGGCCCGGCAGGGATTCGTAATCGAAATCCCACGGAATGGCCAGTGCCGCGTCTCGCTTATACGCGGCGATTTCACGCGCATTGCGCTCTATATATCCGGCGTAAAATTTATCGTTTTTATTTCTGGTTTCAGATTTTAGATTTCTGGTTTGAGAGTGGTATTCGGAGGATATTAACCCCATGTCCTGCGCCATATCGCCAAGCCGGAATATTGCATTGTCTGTGCGCAGCGATAATCTGTATTCCGCGCGCGACGTGAACATGCGATAAGGCTCGTCTACACCAAATGTCGTGATGTCGTCAATCAAAACCCCGATCATAGAATTTGTGCGATCCAGCTTCAATTCGTGCGCCGCCAGCGCGCGCGCGGCGGCGTTTGCGCCTGCAACCAAACCTTGGGCGGCGGCCTCTTCGTATCCGGATGTGCCGTTTATTTGCCCCGCAAAGAACAAGCCTGGGATGTCTTTGGATTCCAATGTCTGCTTTAACGCTCGCGCATCAATCGCGTCGTATTCAATCGCGTAGCCATAGCGCTCTATGTGCACGTTTTCAAGGCCCGGTATGGTTCGTATCCATTTTTCCTGCATATCGGCACCAAAGCTGGTTGAAATTCCGTTCGGATAGATTAAATCGCTATCCAACCCTTCGGGTTCTAAAAAAACATGATGCGTCTTGTGTTCTGGAAAACGCATGACCTTGTCTTCCAACGACGGGCAGTAACGGGGGCCGGTGCCCACGATATCGCCATTGTACATCGGCGCATTCCGTATGTTGTCGCGGATTATATCATGCGTTTCTTCAGTGGTATTAGTGATGTGACAATTTACGATTTGCTTCGCCACCCTTGGTTCTGATTTCTGATTTCTGATTTGAGAGGAAAACCATTCATGTTCCGAATCGCTTGGCTGAATCTCGCAAACATCGAAGTTAATCGAATCACGGCGCAGGCGCGGCGGGGTTCCGGTTTTAAATCTTAATAGTGAAAAGCCAGCCTTTTTGAGAACTTTTGATATATTTTTGTCAGCGTTTTGATATGTGCCGTCGTCTAGCAAGCGGCCCGATTCGATTTTTTCCAATCCACGGTGAACCAATCCGCGCAAGAATGTTCCCGTGGTCAGAACCAACGCGCATGCCGAATATTTTCCATTGATGGTTTTGTTTTCCAGATTAAGGTCTTCTACTGTTTCGTAAACAATTGTCAGATTTTTATAACCGGATAATAATTTTGCAACCGCATTGCGATACAGCCGCCTATCGATCTGTGCGCGCAAAGCCTGCGTTGCTGCGCCATGCGTTGCGTTCAGCAGCCGCCAGTGAATTCCGGACACATCGGCCGCCTGCGGCATGACACCACCCATGGCGTTAATTTCGGCAACTATTTGCGATTTTCCTGGACCACCGATTGAGGGATTACATGACATTGCGCCAAGATCGGATTCTGCGCATGTCATCAGCAACGCTTTCACGCCACGGCGGGCAGATGCCGCCGCGGCCTCGATTCCGGCGTGTCCCCCGCCTATAACGATTACATCAAATTGCTCCATATGTCTAGAAACGCCCCAGCCCGCCGTTGATATGCAATGTCTGGCCATTGATATATCCGGCCTCGTCGCTGGCCAGAAATGCGCATGCGTTTGCGATGTCTTCCGGTTCGCCAAAGTGCCCCGCCGGGATTTGCGAAAGATAATTTTTCTTTAATTCATCCGACAGCACATCCGTCATCGGCGTTTTGATAAATCCGGGTGCGATGCAGTTTGCGGTGATTCCGCGAGATGCAACCTCGGCTGCGATGGATTTCGTCATGCCGATCATTCCGCCCTTTGATGCCGCATAGTTCGTCTGTCCAGGTCCGCCGATAACACCTATGATAGACGCCATGTTAATGATTCTGCCAAAACGATTCTTCATCATCGGCATTATGACCGCGCGGCACATTTTGAATGTCACACGCAGGTTTGTGTTGATGACCTCGTCAAATTGTTTGTCTGTCATGCGCATAATCAGAGTATCTTTCGTGATGCCGGCATTGTTGATCAGAATATCGATTTTACCGGCTTTTTCGAGTGTTTTTTTAACCAATTCGTCCGCAGCGCCATCGTCCGACAAATCAGATGCAATTTTGATATAAGAGTCATCAAAGTATTCATCAAGCTTTGCGACATTGCGTCCCGTGATCGCAACAACTGCTCCGGCCTCTTTTAATTTTCTGGCAATTGAAAAGCCGATTCCACCTGTGGCCCCTGTAATCAATGCGATTTTGTTTTTTAATGAGAACATTTTTACTTTCCTTTTTTGTGTTAAAAAGCATTACCTGACCATTCCGCCATTTACTAGCAAAATGATGACATTTATATATTCTGCCGCAGGAATGGCCAAAAATACGGCTGCAACCGCAACCTTTTCCGTGGTACCGAATCTTCCCATCGGGGAATTATGCTCAGGTTTCGTTTTTTTGCTTCTCCACGCAGCGGCTTCATCATATTCGTATCAATAATGCCGGGGGTGATGGAATTTATTGTTACGGCGTGCCGAACATAATTCGGATTTGAGGCCAAAGATTTTGTCAATCCTTCCAGCGCAGCCTTGGACGCATTATAGTGTGCTTGTCCCGGAGCACCATGCGTGGCGGCAGATGTGATATCGCAAAATATCCCCGGAGTTATTTTATGAAATTGTTTAAGTCCGTGTATTCCGGCTGCATTTACCAAGATATCGATATTGTGTTCGGTCATCTCGACCGATTGCTTGATTAGTTGTTTTGGCACATCAATGTCCATCAGGCTCAACAGGACGGAAAATACTTTTCCGCATGAATGATCTGCCGCAGAGTCTTGAGTTTTAATGGTTGCCTGATTTTCCACATATTTACGAAGGGCGTTTAACTTGTCAATATTGCGGCCGTTGATGACGACGGTTGCCCCGGCCATATGCATGGCCTTGGTAATTGCGCCGCCGATTCCCCCTGATGCGCCCGTAACAAATGCGACTTTCCCTTCCAAAGAAA
>JAIRLB010000075.1 GCA_031259745.1 Rickettsiales bacterium
TGCTTGCCTTGTAATAAGCATCATATTCGCCCTGCCGGCCTGCGCATATAATTTCATCGTCCGCATATTCGCGCGAATATGACAGTTTTTTGCCCAACTTGCCTTTTACGCAATCCGGAAAGAATATCCTGCAATACCCGCCGGCGGTCTTGTCCCAGACCTTTTCGAGCGCCCCGCCAGAACAAGCCGCCAGCGCATTACCCGCAACCATCAATATCGGCATCAAGAATGACGCGCATAATAATGTTTTCATGACTGCCCCCCCGGCTTGATTGATACGACACCATCTTAGAGGAATATTCCGAACATTCAAACTATTTTTCCATATTATCGACGACAAACGCCCAATCAACCAGATGATCCAGAAACGCATCGACAAAATCCGCGCGCCTGTTTCTGTAATCCACATAATAAGCGTGCTCCCAGACATCCAGCGCCAGCAAAGGCTTTATCCCACGGGCAATCGGGGTATCGGCATTCGGCGCCGCGATGATTTTATACGCGCCGCTGTCGCCAACCAACCAAACCCAGCCGCTGCCAAAGACGCCCAAGGCCGCCGCTTTGAATTCTTCTTTGAATTTTTCCAGCGACGCAAAATTTTCAGCCAATCGATTCGGATAAGAAGACCCGTTGTCCCTGGCCATGCACTTGAAGAAAAAGTCATGATTCCACACTTGGGCGGCATTATTGAAAATTTTCTGATCCCGCGGGTCCTTGGCAGATTTGACAATAATCTCAGCCAAGGACAATTTTCCATAATCGGTTTCCGCAATAAGGCCATTCAGATTTTTAACATAAGCATCCAGATGCTTGCCATAATGGCAATCTATCGTTTCTTCGGATATGTACGGCGTCAAGGCGTTGCGGGGATAATTTAACGGAAAGTCTTCCAGTCTGAACATTATTTCCTCCTTTTTCAATTCTGACAGAGAATAACATAAAATAAACATCTGGCAAGATGAAATTTATCTTGCCCAGGCGGCCGCTCTTTTCTATAATTCGACAAGGAACCGAGAAATCAAATCTAAACAAAAGGAAATTCCAAATGAAAAAACTCTCATTCTTGCCCGCCATTTTCGCATTGGCATTCATTGGCGCCGCATCCGCCGCAAACATTACTTTGTATTATTCTCCGACATGCCCGCACTGCCATAACGCGCGCGAGTTCATCGGCACGACCTTGGTATACGAATATCCCTCGTTAGAGGTAGAAGCCGTCAACGTTATGGAACAAGAAAACCTGCCCGCATTTCAGGCCGCGCTGTCTAAATGCAAATTTGAATCCGGCGGCGTGCCGGTGCTGGTAATCGGCGACGAGTGCATGCAGGGATACGCGCATGTTATGGACGACGAAATCCGCAAGCATGCGGAAGTCGGCATGTCTGATTCCGAAAAGAACGCAGCCGCGCAAATCCGCAAGGAAATGGAGGCAGATGCCCAGAAATTCCGCGATGCGCATACAGACCGCGCAAATGTCATTACCGAGCGTGATGCGACCGCGCAAAAAAAAAACCGAATCCGGCAACACAGCCATCTATTTCTATGCCATCTTAATCGCGCTGGTTTTGGGACTGGGTTTTGTCTTGATTCGCAAAGACAGAAAGAAAAAATAACAAGACCCGTCCTTACAGGCATGACTAAATCGTTGTTAAATATCAGCCATCTGGGTGACCAATATGTTTGACCTTACAGCTCTTGATTATATTTACCTTGGCGTGGTGCTGGCTTCCACGGTTTGGGCCACCATCCGCGGGGGCGTTTATGAAACAGTCGCGACGATTTCTTGGGTTGTAGCGGCGGTCGCGGCAAGATTTGTCTCGCCTATGCTGGACGGTTTGTTCCAAAGCTGGTTCAAACTGACGGAATCTACAATCGGCACCCTGATATCTTCCTATTTTCTGGTATTCTTTGTCATCTTGGTCATATTTGGATTCTTTAACCAAAAACTGCGCGATAAAATCCAGGAAAGCATGATGAAGGTAACCGATCACACGCTGGGCGTTATCTTTGGCATTATCCGCGGCATTGTTTTGATGGGATTGGTTTATTGGGGCGCGCTGTGGTACTATTCGGATGAAACAAAACTGCCGCACTATGTCGCGGATTCGCGGACGCGTCCGGTAATGCAGCTGACGGCTGTGAAACTGCACGATTGGTTCATCCCGGGGGAAAGCAAGCTGCTGAAACGCGATATGACCGGAACCCAGGAAGCAATGGATATTTACAACAATCTGATAAATCCTGCTGTCAAATCGAACGATATTGACTTGGAATATCCCAAGACGAATGCCAAGGATGTATCTGACAAATCGGAACATGCAACGCATCAGCCGGCCGCCGCACCGGAAACCGGCTATAAAAGCTCTGAAAGAACTGCTTTGGAAAATCAGCTGCTGCAAATAGAAACAGCTGCCAAAGCCGAAGAAAAAAGTCAGAAACAATAAAAAAACGGCGGATGCCGTTTTTTTTTAAGGAAAAGGGAATAAGGAAAAAGGCCAAAGAACAAATATACTATTTGCTTTGTAAACGGGTTTATAATTATTATAATTAATCAAAACATTTGCTATTTGTTGAATTGTATTTAACTAAGGCTCTTGACTAGTATCTCTGGGGAAAAGAAGCAAAAAAGCTAAAAAATACAATAATTTGAGCAGAAAAAATCTATCAAGATAATCTTGTGTGTTTTTAAGAAGGATACTCTATCAATAAATGCAGGATTATCAACGATAAATTACCAATAAATTATTCAAAAATCAACCGAGATACTGGTCAAGAGCCTTAATTAATACTATTCAATTTAATTTACCTCCAAAATTGCGCATGCAATTTTGATAACATTTGGTCTTTGCTCTTTGGTCTTTATAATGTCACTGCTGCGCAGTGGAATTATTTACCTGGGTCCCGTGGTCAAGCCACGGGATGACAGAGGAGAGAAGTTAATCGCACAATTATATATACAGAGATGATATTTTGAAGCTTAATTTTATTACGAAACGTCCAATAAATAGGGAGTGGAATGACCATAAGCACAGTTCTTAGATATAAAAATGTGTTCTTTTGTTAGAAATCCAAGATGAAATCAAAGTAACCACACTTATCCGCCCCCATAATTACCATATTATTCATGCGCGTTTATCCACCTTTATAACCGGTTCACGGTTTTCGGCTTACGATCTATTCCTTTTTCCTTATTACTTTGTTAACCCTTGCCGTTCCTTTTTGTTGCACCCCGCAAGCAAAAGGGGAATTAAAAAAACTGCGGATATATCCGCAGTTTTTTATTCGGTTTCTATTATTATGTTGGGCATGCACCATTAGTAATTGTACCAGCTTTGTTACATTTACAGTATTTCCCCGTTGGTGCTGTTGCCGCAATAATGCCGTGTGTAGTGCCCGTTCCGGCAGATGCTACAGTCGCGGTTGAATCGTATGTAGAATTTGCAGGACATATTGCTTGCCCCGTAGCAGATGTGACAATATCATTATCACTATCACTTCTTGTTACACTCTTACATGTGTTGATAACAGATCTGCAAGCATTTATTGCGGTACTACCTGTGGAAGCACTATAATTATTAGTAGACAGACAAGAAGCAACATCTGTGATACAATTTTCAGCATATTTAGCTAAAATTTCGTCCTGTTTTGTCTTGATCTGAATAAACGTACGCTCCAGATAGCCTCTGATAACAGAATTATCCCCAGTATATGTAGTATTATTACTTGCAGTATAAGTATAATCCTGGCACTTATTCAAAACAGATATGCATAAACCAGAGCTTTTGCCATTACTATCAACATAACCTATCTTACTCTGTAAATAACCAACCATATTAGTTGAACTGGAAGAGGGGGGAACCGTGCCACTTGTAATCTCTTTTGCAATGAAATCGCCAATAGTGCCCCCCGTACTCCACACACTAGTAGCAGTATTACTACTATTCGTATAATTCCAAGAAGCATATAATCCGTCATTAAATACAATACCGCTAAGAGTCCCCCCAGACGGCCCCGGCGCACTACCAACAACAACAGCGCCGTTGACAATATACTTTCCGGTTGGATCCAGGCAGTTTTCATAGTCCGATCCGCATACAAAATCATCCTGCATGCATGAATCCAATGCATTTATGCATCCGCGCATATCATAAGAATTCTTTTGCTGCGCGACCAATAAACGGGCCTTTTGCAATACAGTCTTCGCATTCCTTACCGTCGACACCATGTTTGTATTCGCGTCGTCCAGACTGCGCTCATACAGCAGGCACTGCTTGTCTATCTCCAAATCATAGCTGTTTGTAATGACGGATATGTCGACGCCTTGGGACTGGCAGGATGTCAAGACAGAAGTCTTGCACCGGCTGGCAGCTGTCTTATATAATTCGGCGCCGCGCTGGTTGCTGATGCTGCTGGTCGAAGTGCTTGCGCCAAACAAAGAATTCAAATCAAATCCGCTGCTGCCTAAATCGAAATTCAGCATGCCGGACAGGTCCAGGCCAACGCCAGTGTCACCGGCGGTCGCAGTGCCGCTTTTTACATCTATAATCATGTTCTTCACACGATCCATATCGCTTTTCAGACGCGTGCTGTCCGTGTTGTTTTGCATTTCGATCTCTGCCTCAGTCGCACTGAACAGCGTTGAAACTTCGTCCTTTGTCAGGCCAATGTATTGAATCTTTTGCGCGACCTCTTGCAATTCCGAGGTTGCCGTTTTCAATGCCGTTTCCGTTTTGGAATAATTTTTCAGGTTAGCGGAACAGCTGCAACGCCCCTGATTGTCATCCAGCACATTGCAGAAATCATCCATGCACGACATATACTGCGCCTTGCAGAAATCCGTCAGCTGCGCAATCTCGTCCATCGTAGAGGAAACCTTGGCCGCATCAACCACAGTTGTCGATGCGGATGCGGATGCAGACGCACTGCGAATGCCGACAGACGATGACGCCCGAACGCCTACGCGTCCCGTATACAACGGGGTGCCGACCGTGTCCGCCTGGGTTAAAGAGCCAACCGATTGCGAACGAGTGGCCACGCGCGCAGTACTTGCGGATGTCGCAGGCGCGGCGCGGCGCGTCGTCACATTTTGCTGCCCGGCGCGCAATGGGGCGCCCGAACGAGATGCGGTCGTCGCGCCAGACCCGACAGAGCGCGAGGCAACCGAGCCCCCCGTTGTGCGGGAAGATACGGAACGGTTGGATGTGCCGCGCGTTGCGGCGTTCGAATTTGCAGAAGAGGCCGCCGCGGGGACGGCGCGGCTGACCGATGCGGCGCGTGCGCTGGCCGCCGTCGGAACCACAGGAACCACAGGCGCAGATGCCGGCGTCTGAACGGCCAGCGCACGCGCCGCATCGTCATCAACAACGTCTTTATCGACCAAATCATCCGTGTATTCAACTGCGTCCTCGTAGTAATAAATCGGCGCAACCTCTGCATAAACAGGAATAACCAGCAAACTACTAATTATTGATATAAATCTTTTCATATGATTAATTCCTTATCCATTTGATTTCATTTTATCACATATTGCACAATGCAGCAAATAGAAAATTAGATAAAAACCACACTTTCGCAAATTAAATTTTTTATTATTTTCAATTCTCTTTCACCCATTGCAAGCCAGCTATGCCTAAAATAAGCCTCCGTTTGGATAGGCATATATTTAGTCTCAACTGACAAGAAAGTATTTTTATATTTGTTTGATTTCCCCGCAGGGGCGCAAGAACCGCGCCCCTATAAATCTGCAATAGATACTTTCTTGTCAGTTGAGCTTATTTTTATTTATGTTGCAGATTATACCCAAAAGGCTTTGAACGGAAAGACCACAAGAAAAAACATCGCACTCACGCAAATGCCGTTATTTAACCAAAAGAGATATAC
>JAIRLB010000026.1 GCA_031259745.1 Rickettsiales bacterium
TCGAACCCGATTTCTTTCGGATGATAGAATTGCTGGCGCGGCATGCTTTCGGGGAAACAGTTTTGACCGGAAAAGCCGCCGGCTGTTTCCGGTTCATAAACATAACCGGAACCATAACCCAAATTCTTCATCATTTTTGTCGGGGCGTTTAAAATATTTTTTGGCGGCATCAGGCTGCCGGTCTGCGCTGCCGCCGCATAGGCAAATTTCTGCGCCTTGTAATTTCCGACGCTTTTGGGCGCGGTTCCCAAGTAAATAACCAATTGGGTCAGGGCCAGATCGCCCTCTGGCGAGCCCATTCTTTCATAAATCTGCCAGGCCGACAATGCAATCTGCATCGCTTGTGGATCTGCCAGGCCGATGTCTTCCATTGCGAATCGGGTCAGCCGTCGGAACAGGTACATCGGATCTTGACCGGACGTCATCATGCGGGCGGCCCAATACAATGCGGCATCGGTATCGCTGGCGCGCAGCGACTTATGAACGGCTGAAATTAAATTATAGTGTTCGTCGCCGCTTTTATCCGACAAGGGCGCGCGCTTTTGTACGGCAGCATCCAATTCATCCGGGGACAAATCGTGTTTGAAATTTGCCGACATCAGATATTCAATCGTATTTAGCAAGAATCTGGCGTCTCCGTCCGCCATTTGCGCCAAGTGAATGCGCGCATCCGCCATCAGGGGCAGGCGCGCGGCGTCTTTTTTACCCTTCTTTTTCAGTGCTTGCGATTCGAAATATTCTTCGGCCCGTTTCATCAAAACCAGCAGATCTTCGGCGGACAACGGCTGCAACACCCCTATATGACAGCGGGACAACAGCGCGTTGTTCAGATTAAAGCTTGGGTTTTCAGTGGTCGCACCGATAAATACGACGGTGCCGTCTTCCAAATAAGGCAGCAGAGTGTCTTGTTGCGTCTTGTTAAATCTGTGAATTTCATCAATAAACAACAGAGTGTTGCGGCCGATTTGCCGTTGCATTCTTGCGGCCTCCATCGCTTTTTTGATATCAGCCGTGCCGCTGAACACCGCGGACATCGGGACAAAATCCATATCGACCGAATTTGCTAATGCGCGCGCGATTGTGGTCTTGCCGCATCCCGGGGGGCCCCACAGCAACAGGTTTGACAGTCGGTTGTTTTCCACCATGCGGCGAATCAGCCCGTTTTCCCCCAGCAGGGAAATCTGGCCAACGACTTCGTTGATGATATTAGGGCGCATAAGGTCTGCAAGCGGTCTGGTCATTTTACTTGTATTTTATTTTGCATTTATTTATGTTATAATAACACTATAATGTAAAAGTCAGGAATTTCAATTGATAAATAAAATCAGAAATTTGCCGCGGCGAAGCGAGGGCGGATTGGAAGCCAGAAATAGCGACCTTACCTTGGCGGTGGCCAACTTGGCCGCCGCCGCGATTGCCGCAAATCCGGGGCTGTCCATGAATGATGCTGTCAAGCAGGCGACAGATTCTCTGCGCCGCGCATCCGTGACGCCCAACCAGATAAAAGATTCGATAAAACCGGATATGATTCAGTGTCTGGAAGACGGCACATGGCATACGATGCTGCGCAGGTATATAAAGCGCAAGTTCAATTTGACGCCCGGCCAGTATCGCGCGCGGTGGGGGCTGCCGGAAGATTATCCGTTTGTCGCGCCGAATTATTCGCGCGTGCGTTCCAAGATTGCAAAGAAAACCGGCCTGGGGAGAAACAGCTGATGGCAAAGAAGATTATAGAAAAAGCAGGGGCATATTTTGCCCAGTCGCAGAATGTGAAAAAAATGGGCACCCAGTTTGAGAAGATTCTTTCAGGATTGGGTGGCGCGCGTAAAAATCTACAAAAAAACCAGCCAAGCAATATCCTGTTAAAAACATTGAAAATCGGTGGCGTGTTTGGGCTGGCTTTGTTACAAGCATTAACCAAAGCGTTGAAAATAGGTATGGTTGATAATCTTGCTTTGCGTGCCGCAGAAATCAAATTTGCAAAAATAAAGCCCGGCAAGAATAAAAAAGGAAATGATAAAAAATTTTCAACTTTTTTAAGAAAGCATCCAGCTATATCTTCTTATCTACTTTATTATATGATCGCATTAGGCGTGTTATTTGGGACAAGTGTCGGAAATATTCGCGAAAATAACATTGAAGAAAAAGATTTTTTTTCTAAAGAAGGCAAAAAGTTTGATCCAGGATCGCAAGATTTTATAAATTTATGCAAGGCTTGTGAAAACTTGACATGCATACCGATAATATACACAGAAACGCGTCAAGTGGTGCCAAAAATTCAGGACTTGGAAAACGTATGGACGCATGGTTGGGGCATGACATGGAGTTTTGATAGCGGCGGTCATATGACAATCCGCGACTATGCGGATACGCCGGCGAACAGAAAAAAAGGTTTTAAGCCCCATAAGCCAAAAGAATCGCGTACAAAAGATGAAGATTTGGAAGAGACGCAACAGTTTCTAATTGATCATATCTATTCAAAAATTCAAAAGAATATGACGCGCGAATTTACAGAAAATGAACTATATGGTTTATGTGTTGCGGGATATCAGCTGCCGGGGCATTTGCCGGCAATTTGTAAACAATTAAGTGCGGCAAAAACGCGACAAGAAGCTGCAGATGCCTTTATCACTCCAAATATGTATAAATACGGGGGAACGCCGAAACGGCGCTGGATATGCGGCATGCTGGCGGCAGAATATATCACAATCCAAGATGTTGTGAATGCACATGTTGATGCTTTCTATGGTCCGGATATCAATACATTTATTCGTGATGGAAAGTTTGTCTGCAATGCGTCGACAATAAAATATGTCTTGGGATTAAAAAGAAAAGAAACAACTCGTTCAGTTTTAGAACAGCTAGCGGATGGTCGACTTGCTTTGGCATCGGTAATGAAAGAAAAGAAAACGAAAACTTTGGATTTTAGTCCGCCAAGCAAAGATGATGCGCAGATTGCGGCTTCTATGGAATTTTTAATAAGGGCCGATAATGAATACATAAATAAGAAATATATCAATGCAGCCGAGTTATATAAAAAGGCGGTTGATTCAGATCCGGACAATATGGAAGCTTATAGCAGCTTGGCGTTAGCATACAAGAAGCTAGGCGATGAGAACAAATCGATTAATTATTACAAAATGAGTCTGGGTGCTGTGGTTGCATGCAATGCGCGAATGAATGCAAATAGGAATTTGCTAATGGATCACGCGGTAAAGGGTTCTTCTTATTATAATGCCGGTCTTGCCCGCGAAGCTATGGCGGAAATCTATAAGAAAAAGGGCGAAATAATCGAGGCAGAAAATAATTATATACTGGCGTTGAAAAATTATAAAACTGCGCTTTACAACTATGAACAACTTGATGGTTTTGAAACAAATAAAGAAATATACAAGAAATCGATTGAAAAGATGAAGCAAGTTTTGGGGCTTTTTAAAAGAGCAAAACAGCAGAATGGTACAAAGGGATCCAAAAAACTCGGCTTTAATTCTGGTGATCTTAATGTAAATTCAAAACTGTCAGACATCGGGAAGCTTGAAATCTATAAAACTGTCAAAAGCTCTGATGGAAGAGCGTAACAAGGCATGCGATGAAAATTTATGTAAATTATAATGACAAGCGGTGGAAAAAGCACAAGGTTAATTTTGCAAAAATTGCGCGCATTGCGGCGGGCCCGACATCCAAAGATTCGGAAGTGTCCATAATATTGACCAATGATACGGAAATTCGCGCGCTGAACAAACAATATCGCGGGTTTGACAAGCCGACCAATGTTCTGTCTTTTGAAACGGGCGATGATGTTTTATTGGGCGATATTTATATATCGTTCGATACAGTTATGCGAGAAGCCATGAAAAATAAAAAATTTTTTAAAAGCCATGCCGCCCATATGGCGGCGCACGGCGTTTTGCATCTGCTGGGGTATGATCATATCAAAGATTCTGATGCGCAAAAAATGGAAAATCTGGAAATAAAAGTCTTGAAAAAATTGGGAATCGGCGATCCTTATGTAGAAGGAGAAATCTGCCATAATAAGCGGATGCAATATTTGTTGTACTTCGCGCTTGGCGGGGTTTCGTCCCTGGGATATGCGCCGTTTAATTTATGGTGGGCGGCGTTGATCGGAATAGGGGGGGCGTATTATCTAACGGTTCGCGATTCGGATAACGGCTGCGAAAACAAATTACGGAAAGCGCTGTTGCGGATTCTGCCGTTTGGCGCGGCATATGCGATCGGCATGTTCTGGTGGATTGTAAACTCGATATTCGTGGTTCCGGAACTGGCCCGGCAATTTGCAGTATGGACAGCGCCTGCGATTTTGGGCATCGGGTTGCTGGGCGGAATTATTTTTGCTGTTCCATTCGTGTCAATTCTCTGTATGCGCCTGAAACATGCGCATAGGCCGTTTTTATTTGCATGCGCGTGGACGATGGTTTTATGGCTGCGCGAATGGCTGGCGACAGGATTTCCATGGAACCCCGTTGCGAATATCGCGATGCCGTTTCCTATGCTGGCCAATTCGATGTCGCTGTGGGGGGCGTTGGGATTGACTTTTGCAATTGTCGGTCTGACCACCTCTGTCGTTGAAATAATAGGAAGCAGAAAAGCAAGGAATGTTTGCGTCCCGGTTGTCGTATTTGCCGCCCTGATAATTTCCGGAATGATTTTCGGATATAAAAACATCAAGGATTCTGCTTATGCATCCGGCGATTCGTCACCGGTTATCAGAATAGTCCAGCCTGCGGACTCGGCGGAAGACAAAGCGACCCATTCCTTGGATCAGGCGGCGGCGAACGCAGAGAGAAATATTCAGAGCCTGATTCGCCTGGCAACGGAAAATCCAGCCAGGCATGATTTGGTTGTTTTTCCAGAAACGGCTTATCCGTATCTGATAACGAATGATGAAATGCCAATGTCACAGATTCTGAAAAAGCCGATTGTCATTGGCGCGACGACATATGATGACGGCAGGTTTTATAATTCATTAGTCATTGCCGGCGAGGACGGCAGAATCGGCGAAATATACAGCAAATCGCATCTTGTGCCGTTTGGCGAATATCGCCCGTTTGGCGATATCATCCCGACACCCGGTCAGTTGACGCCGGGCGGGGGGGCGGAAATTCTACGAGTTGCTTACGGTGCCGGGACAATAGATTTTGCGCCTGCAATCTGTTATGAAATCATTTTTTCTAATTCGCTGATTCTGCGTGGCTCGGCGGAGCCGCAGGTCATAATCAATATAACTAACGACACGTGGTTCGGCAAGACCCCGGGCAGCTATCAACACTTGGACATGGTTCGCCGTTATGCGATTGAATCCGGATTGCCTGTTGTTCGCGCAAACTATTCCGGAATCAGCGCGTTTGTAAATGCCGACGGAAGGGTGGCGTCGTCACTGCCGATCGGCGTTGCCGGCAGCCTGGACAGACAGGTGGGCGGCGGGCATATGACGATATACCGCATGATTGGCCGCGATTGGTGGATGTTCATAATTTTGCTGTTTTCAGCAGCCTGCATATTTGCCGTTCGCAGAAAATAATATTTGATATAACTTCTTGAATATGTTATATAATGATAACGGCGCTGGATGTTCCAGTGTCGGGGGATTCATCACCCTTTCTTATACGCGTCTTGCAGACGATAAACGCTCCTGCTATGGGCAGGAGTGCGGTTGTCATATATAGAAAGCAACCCGCTATTTCCCGTATAAGAATAGTGATGAAGCTCCTGCCGCCATTTGATTTTATTGGCGGCTTATGCCGCGTCGGGGGGATGGTTGTGAAAGAAAAAATTCGTTTTCTATTGGCGATTTTGTTCGCGTTTGTGCATGCAGACGCCGTTGGGGCTTCCCTGCGCAAATATGGCGGTGTTTATGATCAAAAAACCGGCAAGACAACTTTTTTTGATGCGCCGAAAGTGCCCGGAATCGATAATGCCGATGACAAAAAACTTTCCGTTAAAATGCCGGAAGATTATACTGCTTATTTAACGCCGGCGAAAATACGTACATTTTGCGATTCCGCAAGACACAACACGGCGGTTAAATTGAACATCTTGATGACGACTCAGGAATGCGTTTCCGAATCGATTCAAGACGGCGAATGGAAAAGTATGCAGAGATGGTGCAATTTTTATGGAAAATTGAAAAAAAATATCTTACAAGATAATGATGAATGGTATTACAACAGAAGCGGCGGGCAAAAAGAATTTGTACCTGGCGACATTTGGTATAAGGGATTCGGTGTATGGCAAAATAATCCTGAAGAATTTATGCCCGGCTTAATTTGGAATGCGGAATTCGGCGCATGGAAAAATAATCCTGAATGCGTCTGCAAAGGCGAGAATCCTCCCAAGTATTTTACTGATAAAGAAAAAGAACAGACCGCCCAAGGCGAGCATCCTATGCAGAAATTATATTTTGGCGATACTGGTATAAAGGAATATTTACGTTTTAAGAATCGCACAATAAACCCATCTGGCGGTGAAAAAGAAGTAACGGTAGAACAACTGAATATATGCATTAATTTAGACTGCGAGCACGAAGATGCAAACTGGGTTGCCGAACAAATATTAGAATGCGGCGAGGCATGGACATCCAGCGGAATAAAAGACCGCATGGATATATTTGAAAATATAAGAAAGGGAAATTTTCAACCGATTATGTTGGATTTTATACCGGATATATGTACGCGCTATGACAAAAACGGCGACAATGTTTTTCATATTTTGATAAAAACTAAAAATGGCGATGATCTAAAAAGTATTGTAGATTTCGAAAATTGCAGTTATGTGAAAAACGAAAAATTTTGCAAAATGTTCTTCTTTGCCAAAGACAAAGACGGAAAAAGCGCGAATGATTTGGCAAGGGAATACGGGGATGAAACATACGATTATTTGAAAAGAATGTTTGTGCGACAAATGGAAAAGGACGAAGCGGCTATGAAAATTCCAGAGTGCGTCCAGGCGATAGAAATGTACTACGAGGGGCGGCTATGAAAATAATCGCAATCGCGTTTATGATGCTGATATCTTCCGCGAATGTTTTTGCGGGGTGTCTTTCAATAGAGGATATGGAAAATATGGGCGTGGATGAATTTATGCAAAATTTCACAAAGGAAAACATACTTTGTGCGTTACGCGGCAAGGCGGAATCCGCCCGGTTGCGCGAGAATTCGGCAGCGAGCAAGCTGTTGGGTGGGGCTGCGATGGCCGCCAGCGGCATTTGGGGGAAGATGTTGATGGAGGGGATGGCGGAAAAGAAGGCGGATGAGGCCTCTGAACGGGATATGGCCGCATATCTTGCGACTTTTACCTGCGACTTCGGCCAGGGAAGGAATATCAAGGGCGGGGAAAAAGAAATCATTCTGCCCGGCGGAAACGATATGATATCCCTTTACGCGGAATACAAGAAGATATCGGCGGACTTAAAGGCGGCGAAAGAAGCATTGGGACTTAATCCTGGGATAGAATCAGAAACTGTACTTGATAAAGCGGATGCGGGGTTATACGGCAATAGAGCGTTAGGGAAGACCGAAGGGGCGTTTACCAGCGTATCGCGTGCATTATCTGATCCGGCTGGCAGGGATGCATCCGAATGGGATGCTCAGAAGTCCGGTTCCGCGAACCGGGCCAAGACCGGCGGCATAGTTGCCGGCGCAGGCCTGCTCGGCGCCGCTGTCGGAAATTTGGCTGTTAATGGCGATAATTGATAAATGTCAGATTTTTTTTGTCGTCAGCCTGCGCAGAATCCATATTCGTGTTTCGGAAGAAAGATTAGTGTCCGCATGGCGCGCCGTGTCGATCGAATTGATAATAGCCGCGATAGAAGTTTTATCCGCGGCAGCTATTTTCTTCAAGGCGTCCGCAAACTCATCTTCCAGCGATATGCTGGTATTATGCCCTGATAAGGATACGGATATTTTCCTCATCACATTTTTCCCGCAATCAGGCAGTCGGTCAGCGCGCGCCAAGGCTCTTCATATTTGCGCAGAGGCCTTAGCGTCGTGTTGTCCATCATAAAGCAGTTTCCGAATGTGTCGAATGCGAACCAAAACAGGTCGTTGCGGCCGAAAACCGTTTTGCCGCGCATTTGCGGCAGATTCGAGATATCGCTATTTATTTGCAAAATGTTTGGGACTGGAAATTTCTTGGCAGTCTTATTTTCCCGGGGTCCGAATACATACGCGTCGCCCAAAATGATTCCTCCGACCGTCTTGTACAAATCGATTGCGAACATGGGCAGTATGGCCGCGCGTATGTTTTGCAGACCATTGCCGGCCAGTGTTATTTCGCGGTCCGCGGCTGCTGGGGCGAAAACAGCGCCGTTTGATTTCATCAAAGATAAAAGTTCATCAATTGCCATATCATTCCACTCCGCGTCCCGCGGCTATTTGCGCCGCCATCTGAGACAGCCGGTCTTCTGTCGCGTTGCCGCCATCGCTACCGCCGGCCGTATGCGCCGGAATATAAACCTTTTTAACGGGATTCGGCAGCCAAATTATCGAGTTTCCAGATTGTTCTATGATAAAGATATCCATGTTGTGGCTGTGCGGGAATGTTCTGCACATAAACATATTTTCAAGCTCCAGCTTGCCGCCCCATACCAGCGGGACGCGCAGGCGTATGGATAAATTAGCCGGCATGGCGCGGCCCATAATCAGTCCCATAGATTCGTCTTGCGACAAATTCAGAAAAGCCAGCTCTTCGGCAGAATCGATCAGCGAACGCATAAATTCGCGCCGCAGATTCTTGTATTTGACAAACCAATCGGGTGAAACGGCGGCTTCGGCAGCGGTAAATTCCATTACCGGCAGATCGTCCATCAAAAGGTCCGCAAGGCGCTTTTCAGCCGCTGCTTTTCTTACATTCATATCTCCAGATACCAAAGTCTTTTATGACTTGTTAAAGTAATCCGCCGCCGTATCTATGTATTCGGAATAGGCGTCAAAATCTTCTTTTTCCTCTTCGGGCAATTCTCTGTTTGGGTGCGCGCCCATATAGTCGCGCAGAGCATCGACAGAATCAAATTTCTCAATTTCAATACTGTTCGGCGCGTTGTCCGGCTTGGGATTGATTACGAAAGCGCGTATGTCGATCCGAATGTCTTCCAATGTTTCTGTAAATAAGTTGCCCAGTTTGTCCGCGGCTTCCGACAATTTGGACGGCTCTGTGCCAACCGCGCCAATCCACAGAATTTCATCGGAACCGATTGCAAACAGCGCGGGTCTGAATCCGCCGATGCGCGGAGGCTTTTTTACCTTATACCCGGCCGATTCAAAGATTTGCCCAATATACGCAAAGCTTTCGGGAATTTCCGCTGTCGCCGATATTGCGGGCCCAGCAGCCGGCACAGGGCTGTTATTTGCATTATGCGCGGCGACATAACCGTTTTGTATCGGCATTTTCAACCTTGGCGGCCGCGCAAAAGCCGGACCGGCCCAAGCGGCTTCGGGCGCCTTTTTTTCCGATTCAGCCGCACAATGACCGACAGGTTGTTTCCCATCCGCCGCCAGCGTTTTTGACGCCAATGTAATTTTTCTGAATCTGGGGCGCGCAATCAAATACAGGCCGCCGGTCATCACAAAGACAATGATGATCATAGAGATGTAAAAGGACGGCGCGATAGCGGTGTCGGATGCCTGCAACTGACCCAGGTATCGCCAATGCTTGATAGTAAATATATTGAATCCGAATTTTGTGTTAAACCAAAAGCTCGCGCCCAAGGCAAATGCCAAGAGCCATAACAATCCCAATAAAAAGCGATCGATTTGTTTTTTCATCTCGTTTCAATTGTATCATATTTGTGATAAAGTAAAAAGCGAATGATTGACCTGGAGTATCTTTTTAATGAAAACATTATGGGGCTGATTTGCCCGGACGGGCTTGATGCGACTGATTTGATTCATATCGCGGGCAATGCGGCCGCGAAGAAGATATCGGTCATATCCGCCGGCCCCGAGTCAGTTGAATGCTTGTGGACGTGGCTGGAAAAGAAACCGGCCAGGATACTGGCGCGCTTTTTTATTGAGATGCCTAAAAAGACGGATTTTGTCCAAGAAATATCCAGTTTGTCCGAACAAATAAATTTTGTTTTCAAAAAAGGCGCGGCCGGGGCGCAGGTATTTGTCCCGCATGCGGTTTTGGAGTCTTTCATCAACGAACTGCTGCCGGTGCGGGATGGACTGTTTTTCAACAAAGATTTATGCGTTGGTATGGATATTAATGGGATTAACGCTGGGGATTGGACGGATGTTTTTGCCAATCTAAAGAAAATGAAAGCAGACGCGCTGCTGCTGTATCTGTCGCAAAACAGAAAGGGAAATCCAGATTTTGTCGGACGCATTTACGGGCTGCTGGAAAATTTTGATTTTGAATTTAACGGCCATCTGCATTTTATGCTGGGCAATGATTATGCTAGGATAGAGCAAACTTGGCGTCTGATTAACAAAATGCGCCATGAAATCGCCGGCAGGATAAGGTTTTTTGTATAATTTCAAGTCCAAACCCTCCGTTTGGATTAGATATTTTGCAAAGATTTTTTCAATTGACAATGCATTGAATATTATAGTTTCAAATGACAAGGAAGTATCTATTGCAGACTTGTGGGGGGCGCGGTTCCCGCGCCCAAGGGCGGCGAAACGCCGCCCATACCGGGGGATCAAACAAATATAAAGATACTTTCTTGTCAGTCGAGCCATAATTATAGAAATTTGTACAATTCAAACGAGGTTTGTTGCAGGCTTAGCCAACTTGCAACGTGATAAAGTCAAGAATGAGTCAGATTTCTTTCTGTGCAAGGAGGCGATCTTGGCCAACGCGTTTCAAATCAAAATTCAATAACTAGGATTTTTATCAAAAATATGATATACTTAATTTAAGTAGTTATTTTTATAAATGAACAAATTAAAAAGAATTATTTTTTTAAGTTCGTTTTTGTCAGTCATGGCTTTGACTGCAGGTTATGCTACTGATGTGCCGGATTGGAACAATGGGATCGTCCAAGGCGATTTTGTTATGAATGGTGGCTCGTCGAATACCAATGCCATAGCAGTATGCGATGGAAATTCTCTTAATGTAAACAGTAATGGTCAATCTGTAAATGGCGTGACTTTTACCATTATCAACGGTATCACCGTTGATAAAGACCTTCTGCATAATTCCGGTTTGGCCAGCTCAGGTTCTGGCAGTTTCGCTATATTGGGTGATAACACAACTATCAGCGCTGGTGGCAATGTCGTAATTGGAGGTGCAATCACTGCTGGCGGTAAGAAACTGACATTGGGCGGTGCAAGCATACAAGCGGATTCTTTGAATGCAAAAACAACCAGCGATCTTGTTTTGAATACGGATGTCATATCTGTCCAGCATGCTATTTTTGAATCTGGCAGTATAACGACAGTCAATTCAAATCTTGCAAACGCTTCTTTATCGGCGAGTGATTCTGTTTCCATAAACGGCGGGCTGTATATGGGAGATTCCACCGCAGAGACGACGGATATCGTTCAGATTGTGTCTGCGTCTGACAATAATGTTTATACTGTTTCTGCCACAAATACTTTGGATATATCCGGCGGCGTTAATGCTGATAAAGGAAAACTGGTTATAAATGGCAATACTGTCAAGATTGCCAAAGATGTATCGGGCCAAGTTGATTTTGGCGTTGATAATCTAAATATCGGCGGTTCATCATTGAATTCGGATACATCGCTTGACTGGCAAGATAGGCTTACCAATTACGGAACTGGGGATTTGTACGCGGATGGAACGCTGATTTCGGAAAATGATATATTAATCGGCGGCAATGTGGACGGCGAACTGAATATCGCCAGCAACGCAGGCGATATGTGGGTAGGGGAAGATCTGCAAGGATATCTGAGCATTGATGTCAACAACCTGTATGTTTTGGGAAACATAAGCAGTGCCGGAAATATCAAGGCAGACACGGTCAATGTCGGCGAAGATTTGACAGGCGACAGCGGCGGGCTGCTCATCCAGGCGGATTCCGTGAATGTTGGCGGAGACCTGTCCGGGGACCTGAAAATCGATGCGGATAAAATAAATGTAAACCATGATGTTTTGGGCGGCGCAAAATTCAGGCCGAATTTGCCGGGGAACGATTCGACCGGCGATGCGGAAACGGATTTTCATGTCAGTCCGAACGGGTCTGCATATAATGGTTCCACTGGAAAATATGATTTGTTCAAGCAGACGGATTTATCCGTAGCCGGCACGTATTTTTTCAATAATGATTCTTATTTGCAGCTGGTATTGAATTCCAAAACCGCCGCCAGCAACGGAAGTGCCGATTATGATTATAGCCTGGATGACGCCTTGATGACAGTAGGCGGATTTGACGCCAGCGGGGTCACATTATCTCCGGACTTCAGCGATATGGATTCGTATCCTAATATCGAGATCTTGGTGGATAATCTGGACCAGACAATACCCAAAATCAAGCTGATATCGGTAACCGGCAACGGGATATTGAAGCTGGGCAGCCTGGATTTTGCGGGCCTGTGGTTCTATTGGGACAAGGATAATGACGGCGTTGCGGACATGCGCCTTTTCCAGGAAACCAAATTGGTCGCGGAAAGCAATAATGTCTATGCAATTGTAGCGATGATGGATTCTATCGAATCCTTGACGCGCCTGGCCCCTGCCAGCGACGGGAATGACATCCAGGTCGCAGCCGCGGTTGATGATTTGATTCTGCACAGATTGCGCGGTTATGCCGGATACTCCAATGACGATTTGAACAATTACTATACGTCCGTGATGCGAATTTTGTTCCCGAATTCGGATATTTATTATGATTTGATGTTAAGCGGCGGTTCCGCCAGGGATGCAGCGGATGTCATGGTTTCGCAAAATCCGAACTATGCGTTGGATTTTGTCCGCAGCATCGGTTTGGGCAGTATTGAGGATATCGGAAATAAATTGTACGTGTCCGGCCGAGTGTCCAGAAACGCCGTCGCGGATCAATTGATTGAAGATTTTACCTGGATACGTTATTTGGACAAGCGGGTCGGATGGCTGCGCATGGGGTTTGGCGGCGATGTCGCGTCATTTAACTTTGGCGCCGATGCCAAGATTAAAAAGTTTATCGCAGGATTTAATTTTGGTCATAACAGGATGGATTTTGGCAATCTGGACGGCTCTACCATGAATTTTGGATTGTATGGAGCGTATGAGTGGAAAAAATGGGCGCGCCTTTACGCCAATGCGAATCTAGCCGTGCATTCCGCACGGGCCAAGACGAATAGTCTGATTGTCGGGGAAATAGCGTCTGAATTTTCGACCGCAGACACAACATTGGATGTTGGCATTTTGCATAAGATATTCGACCAATATGTATCGGGCCGCGGATATCTGACGTTCGGCGTGCAGGGCGGATACGGCTTTACACAGCGTTACAAGGGGGGCGATTTTATGGATGTGTCCTCGTCCGGCCGGGTCGTCTTGGCGCCCGGATATGAAATTGCATTGGGCAAGGATATATGGCTCAGCGTCGGCAGTTTTATGCGCCCATCCTTTAGGCTTGGGGTTGAATACGACCTTTTGGGAAACGCCAGCCGCGATCTTGATTTCAAATTCTCGGAAGTTGAAAATTGGCACCGCTGGATGGCGTCCGATTCCGAGGGCTTGTGGCTAAGGTTTGGCGGCCAGTTGGATTTTTCTTTCATCGTTGGAACCAACGTTTCCATCGGATACGAAGTTCTGAGGAACGGGGATTTCAAAGCAAATCAATTTAAATTAAGCGGGGCGTACAGATTCTGATATGAAGTCGTTAAAGAATGCTTTTTCCAAGTTTATCATATTCGCATTAGCACTGGGGTGTGCGCCTGCTGATTCATTTGCAGCCGCGCATGACAAAACTTTGGACTATGAATGCCGTCCGCGCTGGGACAGATTTGTCGTGGATGAAAAAACAACGAACTGGGACAAGAATTCGATCGCTTGCTTTGACAGGGACGGCAATGAAATTGATCCCGTAAAATTATACGGCGCGCCGCGAATATACGGCGAGTTCGAAATCAATGCGGAAAATATGGCCGCCATCGCCCGTTTGTATGGAAAATACGATAACTCGAAACCGGCTATGCGGATAAAGCCCGAACCGACCCGCGCGAAAAAAAGCAATGTAAAAAAAGCTGCGAAAGCAAAATATGCCGCCAAGCCGAAACCAAGGGCCGCGGTCGCGACGAAGTTTGCGCCGGAATCAGAGCCGGCTGTCGGATCGCGGCCAGTCGCAGAAGCTGTCGTCCATGTCGCGCCGGACGAGAAAGCGCAAAGTATCGCAGACTCTTTGAATGAAAAGATTGTAACGGAAGAGTCTTATTGCACCCAGATTAATCCGCCGGTAAAGGGGCCTTTGCCAAAGGGTCTGATTCTGATGCCGGGGCGGCCCGACCTGATATGCTGTGTCCGGCGGTAAATTAATTTTTCGCAGAAATCATGCATGCGGGGCGATTTTTATTTGTCAGAATCAGATATTTCGGGGCGTCGGTTTCCGCCTTGTTCTTTTGCTGATAACGCGTCGGGATTATTTTTGATTTCTGATTTCTTACTTCTGATTTGAGTTTTGTGTTTGCGGCTTGGCCCATAATCCAATCAAAGTATTCCCAATGATCTGTGCCGATGATTATCCGGCCGGCCGCCGCCAGACGCGGATACAGCAGATTCAGAAACTCCGCTGACAAAAGGCGGCGTTTTTCATGCCGCGCCTTGGGCCACGGGTCGGGGTGCAGTATCCAAATTTGCGTGAACCGCAAATCCGAGCCGCTAAGAAGCTTACGCACATCGTCCGGCCAGATTCTGATGTTTTGATATTCTGTTTTTATTGAATTATCCGATTCGTTTGTCATCGCGCTCAATAACGACGCGACGCCATTTATAAAAGGTTCCGCGCCAATAATTATATGTTCCGGATTCCGGGCGGCCAGTTCGCGCAAGTGCTCGCCGGCGCCAAAGCCGATTTCCAGAATAAACTGCCCGCCGGTTTCTTTATTGCTTTCCGGCCGCAACTCCGGCAGCAAATTGTCAACCAGCCATTGCTGTCGGGCGGATAATTTTTTGCCGCGGATTCGCCCGAACGTGCGGATTGCAAAAGTTTTTGCTGTATTTTCCATATTTTTAGTATAAAATTCTTTCCATAAGAAAACAAGGTTATTTGAATATGAGACAAGGATTATCATCAGGCTTGATTGATCGTGTTCTGGGCGGCGAACCAAAATACACGATTGCCGAATTAGAGGAAAAATTTCCGCCGCGCGCATTGCCGGACGGCGCGATGGTAACGCGTGTTGCGCCCAGTCCGACCGGGTTTATGCATTTGGGCACCCTGTATCAAATGATGATTGCCAAAAAACTGGCCGCGCAGACGGGCGGTGTATTCATGCTGCGAATTGAAGACACCGATACGAAGCGCGAAGTTGCCGGCGCAGTGGATGTCATTTTGAAATGCGCGCGCGAGTTTGGCTTGCAGCCGGATGAAGGGCCGCGACAAGGCGGGGCGTATGGCCCGTATTTTCAGTCGGAACGCAAAGACATCTATCATGCGGTTGCGGCTGAATTGCTGGCTCGCGGTGCGGCGTATCCTTGTTTTTTGACGGCGACCGAGATGGATGAGATTCGCGAGCGTCAAAAAGCTGCTGGTTTTCCGACAGGCATTTATGCCGAATGGGCGCGCGATAGGGATCTGTCGTCCGCCGAGATTGCCGCGCGTCTGGACAATGGAGATACGCCGTCCATCCGCCTGTATTCCGTCGGCAGCAAGGACGAAAAGATTTTTTATAATGACAAAGTTCGCGGCCGGCTGGCTTTTCCAGAAAATGATGAGGATATTGTTTTGATTAAATCCAATGACGGACTGCCTACGTATCATTTCGCGCATCTTTGCGACGACCATTTTATGAGAACGACGCTGGTTCAGCGCGGTGAGGAATGGCTGCCTTCATTGAATCTGCATTTGCAGCTGTTCAGAATGATAGGGTGGCGGAATCCGGATTATATTCATGTCGCGACCATTAACAAGCTGGATGATGAAACCGGCCATTCCCGCAAGTTGTCCAAGCGCGCCGACACCGAGGCCAATACTTTGAAATATTTGGAAGCGGGTTATCCGACAGAGGCTGTTCTGAATTATCTGTATAATATCGTGGCCAGCGGCTATGAAGAAGAAAAGGCCAGAAAATCTGATGCGACAATCTGGAATTATCCGCTGCGCATAAAAAAGATTCCGACCAGCGGCGCGTTGTTTGGTATGGACAAGCTGCAATGGTGGGCTCGCGAATTTATCGCGACTCTGTCCGTTGGCGATTTGTCGAATCGGATAATCGGATGGGCGAAAGAATACAGCCCCGAATGGTCAGGGCGAATCGCCGGGCATGACGATTATCTGCGTTCGATTTTATCAATTGAGCGCGATAATCCGAAACGTGTCAGGAAAGACTTTGTCACTTGGTCGCAGACGCTGGAAGAGATCGGATATTTCTGGGACGATTTGTTTGTTCCGAATATCGGATTTGAATATAACAAAGACGCGCTGGATGCATTCCTGCGCGGCTTTGACGGGACTGATGACAAGAATACATGGTGGGGCAAGATTGTAAATATCGCGGCGGAACTGGGAATTAAAAACGGCGATGTCGCGATGAATCTGCGCGTGGCCGTCACGGGCCGCACAAATACGCCGGATTTGTATTCGATTATGCAGGTCATGGGCCAGGACAGGGTCAGAGAGAGAATACTTCAACGAACAAACAAAAAGGACGGTTATGGAAAATCAGAGTAATAATTCGAAATTCTGCAAAAACATGGCATATATCATGATTCGCGGCATTCCTCTATGTGTTTGGATTACTTGCGGTATGTTGCTAGTGATGACCCATAAAGAGTCTATGCGCCCCAGAGAGGAGAATTAAACTCTTATGACGAACTTGCTTATAGAGGGGAAATAGCCAAACTGGAATTGGAAAAAGCCGAAAAGATGGCTGAAAGATATCCTGGTCAAGAATCTGACAGTATAAGAAAAAAAGCTAGACAGGAATATAACACGGCAAGTTACATACTGCATGATTCTTTAGACAAGTGGAGAAAAATAATAAATGAAAGAGATAGGTAAGTAGAATAACGCTGATGAAATCGGTATCAAAAAGGAAGGAAAAATGACAAAATCCGCAAAAATCGTGAAACAAAAATTAAAGGAAGTCAAAAAAGACGGCCGCGCTCGCGGTCTGCTGAAATTCTTG
>JAIRLB010000084.1 GCA_031259745.1 Rickettsiales bacterium
ATGTGAAAGGTGGACAGCCCGAAGTCGATGATTGCCAATTTGCGCAACGCCTCAAAGCACGATTTGTCCGAGATAAACGAATATCCGGCGAATTCTTTGTTTGATGATGAATCGATTCGCAGCAGATTTCATGAAGTCGGACCGACGAAAAATCAAGTTGAAAAAATTTACGAGATGGCGGAAGAGTTTTTGTCGCCCGTTCTATCGGAAATTTTTCAAACCGTACATCAGGCGAATACATTAGCGGAATTAAGAAAGTTCTTCGGTTCAGAAGACAGGATGATGGATGCCTCGGAAAAGATATGCGCGTTTGCGGAAAAATTTCCTGCCCGCTGGCGCGTTTGAATCGTTATGCGCCACACCCCAGGGAATCCAAGGTATTTGCGGGATAGTGAAATCAACGGAGGCGTCCGTAAAAACAGAAAAAACTCATCTTCAAATTTATTGGATCAAAAATTAAGGCGCATGATGCGCGAACCGAAATATTAGAAAGATCAAGATCCAGAATATATTCTGAATATAGAAAATGGATTCAAAAAATTATATTCGTAAATTTTTCACTTTCTTCTTTACTAATTTTTTAGTTTTAGATAAAATGCAATCATGAACAAAACAATTTGTTCTACCGAGAAAACTAAAAGGAGAGAAGAATGGCATTCACATTCTTAAAACCAGCTGCCAAAAAAACAGCTGTGAAAAAGCCGGCGGCAAAGCCAGCTGCGAAAAAAGTCGCTGTAAAAAAACCAGCTGTAAAGAAAGCCGCTCCGGTTAAAAAGCCTGCGGTCAAGGCAGTTGCGAAAAAAGCGCCTGCGAAAAAAGTCGCTGCAAAAAAACCAGCTGTAAAGAAAGCCGCTCCGGCTAAAAAGCCTGCGGTCAAGGCTGTTGCGAAAAAAGCTCCCGCCAAGAAAGTGGTTGCGAAAAAAGTCGCAAAGAAAAAATAATAAATCTCGCGCAGGTGTGATTTATTATAAATCGATGTCCGGTTCGTCCGGGCATTTTTTTGCTCTCGGATACTGTCATTTGTAACGATATGGCGGCACCAAATACCAACAACGCGCTGTAAAGGTATGAGAATTTGCGCACGCAATGGATACCATTTGTATGGCGGGGAAATCTACGGGAAGCTACAAAGAGCATATTTAATATAATTTAATCCAATTCAAATTTACTTTGAGTAAATTTTTTTCTTCACAAAGTTTTTTGTTTGTTATACAATAAAAAAGAATTCACAGGGATGTGTGTTCGGGGACTTGAAAAATCCCATAATTGAACCAGGCATAAACGCTTGGAATCCGACTGAGAAAAGTTGTCGGCGTTGTTGCGCCGTTGGTTTTATCTCCTGGCCTAAATGGTCGGGAAGCCGATAGCTATGCAATAGCGCGCAGGCGCAAAACCTATTGGGGTCATCTTCAATTATGATTTTTTCAACTTCCCGACCGTCAATTCCTTGACGGTTTTTTTGTAGAAAAGGGAAGTAGGATGAAAAGAATAACATTAAGTTTTGTCATTTTAATCGCATTTTGCGGGCAGTTGTTGGCGGCTATGTGCAACTGCCCGTCCGAGAATGAATCTTGCAGGTTAGACTGTAATTATCCGGTCTCTTGCTGGTGTGGCGGCGCCACTATTATGCCCGAGTGCATTTCGGATAGTAGTTGCAGTCATTTAAGCACTTTCTGGACATACTATTCCGAAGGATACGAAACAAGAATGCGGGGAGAATGCGATAGCAGGCTTGGCTGCATGAGTCAAATTTTATTTCGCTGCGCATCCGGGTATTACGGCAGTAGTAAGGCCGGAACAACTGGATGTAACCTATGCCCGTCCGGCGGAACCAGCAATGCGGGCGCAACTGATGTAACTGATTGCTACGCATCGCCCGACACCGGCGGTGACGGCAGTGGAGATTGGGTTTATGAGGACAAGTGTTACTATAGCTCTGCAGATTAAGTCAAACGCTGCTGACAAAGATTCGCAGCTTGGACAACAGTTCGGTTCCGGCCTTGCCGAACAGGGGCAGATATGTCTCATATTCCGGCAAGTCTGCCTGAATCTGCGCGCGCGAACGTTCTGAAATCGGCGCGGACAGCATGTCGTTTGCGACCTTCCATAAATAATAAGCGCGGGCGGTTTTGATGACTATGTTCCATTTTTCATGCAGTTGGGATTCCTCGGTCAAAGCGGATTGAATCGCAATCTGCCATTCATCTCCGAACTTTTTGACAACGTTCAGGGATTTGATGCGTTCCAAACCATCCGTATCCGGGACGAAAGAATCCAAGGCGTGGCTTAATTCTGATATTTCTTCATCAGACAAAAGAGTGGATGCGACCGCCTCTGCCATCATGCCGTCATAAGGCATTAATTCGATATCAATCGAATTGATGGGCGTTTTTCCGCTGCGCAGATTTTCAATGTGCCGCGCCAGCTTGTAGCCGGTCGGCATATTAGGCAATTCTGCCAGAACATCATCATCAGCTTCGGCGATAAAAATCTGATTGACGGATTTCCAACCGCCGAGGATAACGTGCTGCTGACGGTACAGGTTCAGCAATTTTTGCGCAACGGTGCTTGGTCTTGGCTTCATATTTTCCCCCCTGGCCGCAAAAAGAATTATTCCATTACAATCATGACTATTTTGTGCATTGTTTTGGCCGCGACTTTTTCTTCGGGCAAAGACAGCTGTCCATAGATTTTGCCCTTAGCGTCTTCGCGGACGACAGCAATCTGGGCCATGACTGTTTCATCGATGCCCATCTTGTCAAAGTCCGCATCGATAAACATCGCCATATCGCCGACCGCCGGTTTTGTTTCGCTGTCTGCAAAAATATAACATTTGTCCGGCAGAACATATCCCAAGCGTTTTGCATTCGGAAGAACGGCATAAACGCCTTTGCGGCCCTCTAAGGTCAATGGTGCGGCAATCATCGTCCTGTCGGATTTATGCAGGGCGATGCCTTTGGCGACAGGCGTTCCGAAAACAGGCACCAGTTTCGCGCGCGCGTTGTCATACAATTTCGCGCCGTACAAATTGGCCGGCAAGTCGATTCCCGACAATGGGCTGTCTGGGACAAGAACGGATTTGATTCTTTCCTTGACTTTGTTTATTTGTTTGGCCAATTCGCCGTTTTTATATAAAGCTGCGATTTCGTTGAACAAGCTTTCGACGTCATAGCCAAACGATTGCGCCAATGGATCGACTTCGTTCTGATATACCTCGCGCTGGCCGACTTCGATTTTGTGATAGACGGATAAAGTCATGCCCGCGTCTTTTGCGGCTTGGGCGATTGTTTTGCCCGACTGCTGCCGGATTTTGCGAAGCCCGGAACCGAATATTTTCAGACCGCTGCCTTCGTTGTCCGTCAAGCGGCGCTTAATTTCAGATTGCCATTCGGTTGCGACCTCGTCGGATTCTTTGACGAAAACGTCGGACAGCTTGCAGCCCAGAATGTTGCATATGTTCAGCAGCTGCTTTTGATTCAGACGGCGGACGCCTTTTTCTATCTTGGAAACTGCGGACAAAGACAGTTTTGATCGCCTGGCCAGCTCGGTCATTTTCATGCCGATTCCCAGACGGATGCTTCTTATGTTATTTGGGAAAATTATTTCTTCTTGGGCCATCGCAAGCTCCTTTGCAATATCGTACAATCTTGACAAAAGATTAGTCAATTTTTTATGATTGCGCAAGCAAATAATTTCTGATTTCCGACTTCTGATTTTTTTCTTCAATCAGCTCACGGTTCACGGAACTGTTCCCGCTACATCATATCCGGCACATCCGCCATATTGAAGATGTCCGCATCCTGCTGAAAAGGTGCGGTCGGCTGGCTATTGAATTCGTCGGCGCGCGGAGCATTGAATTCATTCAGGTCGTCAAACAGACTGTATTCGCCGGTGAATCTCAGGTTGACCGTTTCTGGGCGTCCGTGGCGGTTCTTGCCGATAATGATGTCGGCCTTGCCGCGCGCGCGTTCCAGACGCACCTTCCAATTATCGCTGGTGGAGGGGGCATTGCGGCCGGACAGCTTTTGCGAAGGATCTCGGCCATCCAGATAATATTCTTCGCGGTATGTGAACATGACGATGTCGGCGTCTTGCTCGATAGATCCTGATTCGCGCAGGTCGGCCAGCTGCGGGCGCTTGTCATCGCGGGCTTCGACGCCGCGCGACAGCTGTGACAGTGCGATTAGGGGGACATCCATTTCTTTGGCCAGCATTTTCAGGCCGCGGGTGATTTCGGAAATTTCCTGGACGCGGTTGTCGTTGCGCCGCCCGCCCGGGGACATCATCAATTGCAAATAGTCGATAACGATTAGCGCCAGGCCGCCGTGCTTGCGCGCAATGCGGCGCGCGCGGGTGCGAATCATCGGAACGGACATGCCGGGGGTGTCGTCAAAATACAATGGAACCTTGGCTAGGGCATCTGAATATTGCGACATCTTCAAGAATTCTTCATCTGTCAGAGAGCCGTTGCGCATAGAGGCCATCGGAATCTTGGCCTGGGAAGACAGAACGCGCGCCGCCAGCTGTGATGCCGCCATTTCAAGCGAAAAAAATACGACTGCGCCCTTGTATTGCTTGTTCGCGCGGCCAGACAGAATCGCGCTGGCTGCATTGAACGCGATGTTCATTGCGAATGCGGTTTTGCCCATGGCGGGCCGGCCGGCTATAATAATCAAATCCGAATGATGAAGGCCGCTGATGGATTTGTCCAAATCGCGAAATCCCGTGGTCAGCCCGGATAGTTTGCCGTCCGCCTTGTATGCGATTTCAGCTTCTTCCAGCGCGGCGCGCAGCGCGGCGCCCATAGGGGTCGCGCCTTTTTCGGCCGCGCCGGTCACAGACATTTCGAACAATTTCTGTTCCGCGATCTCAATCTGACGTGAAACAGGCGTGTCCAGGTCTTCGATAAATGCTGAATCTGTTATTTGCTGACCCAGATTAATCAATTCGCGGCGAAGCGCGTTATCGTATACTATGCGTCCGTATTGATCGACGTTGACGACGGTTGCGCCCGCGCCGGACAGCTGCGCCAGATATTCCACACCGCCGACAGATTCCAGCGCGCCCTGCTGTTCCAGATAATTCTTGGCGGTGATAATGTCAAAAGGAATGCCTGCCGCGAATTGCTTTTCGGCCAGCCGGTAGATTTCCTGATGCGCAGGATGCATGAAATGGTCGGGTTTCAGGAACTCGCCTATGCGCTCTAACGCGCGGTTATTCATCAAAACCGCAGCCAGCACGGCCTGTTCGGCTTCCAAATTAGTGGGCAACGTTTTAGGTGTGAAATCCATGAATATTAGAATATATCAAACTTTTGAAAATTCAACTCTTTTTTGCGCGGCTACAAAGAATTGCGAATTCCGATCATCAATGACGACGGAACGCCCGCTTGGCCGGAAGTATTCATATTGGACAAAATAGAGCAGTTGCGCGAGATCGCGGGCGGGCGCCGCCGATCCGATCATTATCTTGGGCTATGGAAATATTGCGCGCAGAAGCGGATTTCAAGTTGTTCGCCGCGAACCGTTCCATGTTGTGAAAACCGGCTGCGGGGACGGAATATTTTCCGTCCCTATGGTTTACAGCTCACGAATTTTATAAATCCGAAATCTATTACGTTTGTTCGCTGTAATTGCAATCGCCGCCGGTGATTTCCCAATCGCCGGTCATATCGCTGCCATCGGTGCCCGCAGGAAGATAGCATTGCGTTACCTCTGTGCTGCCTTTTGCGCTGGTTGCGGACGAATGTCCGGTTGCGGTTACGCAACTGGCGCAGGTTTCGCCATCACCGTAATATCCGGCATCGCAGCGGTATGTCGTGCAACCCGAGCAAGATGTTCCTGTTGGCGCACACCCCGCTGCTGCATTGGACACCGCCGCAGCGGCGTCATGTGATAAAATAGATAAACACAAGATTGCGAAAAATAATATTCTTATTGGCATGCTGGATCCTGTCCGCCTGTCGGGCTTGCGGTGCACATACAATTGCTGGAATTGTATCCAGTAGGAAAACTCTCGCAGGCACAGAAACCGGTGCATTCGCATCTTGGCGCCACATATGAATATGTTTTGGTGCATACGCCATTGGCGCATGTTTCTGTATTTGCTCTGCAACTGGACGTAGTCACCGTACAGTCGGCATTTGTAGAATCGGCGCATATGCAGAATCCGCAAATTAGAAAAATTTTTTTCATCGTTTTTATCTCCTGGGTTAAAAAGAATAACCACCAAAATATTGGTGGCCAGGAGGTTGGTAACAATTATCTGGTAACTGTGCCGCGTATTTTGCATATTTCGCAAGCCCTCCTGACCCGGTCAGGAGTTTATTTATCATCTGGATACTAAAAAGGGCGCATCCATGCGCGCCAGTTCAATTTCCTATGACGCCAGATAAAGGAGTTACCACACTCCATCGCAGAAATACTCTGCGACAATGCTAGTGTTGCAGATAAATAATATCTTGTAAAGAAATTTTTAACAACAAAGGAACGAAAATGAACAAAAAACTTTTATAGCTTTGTAAAAATGCTATGGATTTAAGAGCCAAGCTCAGCGTTACACCATGCTGTCCGGCGATAAACGGAAAACCATAAACCGTGATTCGCACCAAAGTGCTAGCATGGAAGATTTGTCCGGATATTTTTTAATTTTTTTGTAGACAATACATTGTAAAACCGCTATAATATATTATAAATCACTGCTAATCCAAATGACCGATTAATATGTCGGTTTTTTTAATTTCAAAGATCCCAGAATTCCGCGACATTTCTTTCTCCTTGCTATGCCTAATCCAAAGGGTCGTTTGTTTTGCATAGCATTTGTTTTGATTTTGATGCTTGTTGTAAAAAATGCAAATGCGGCCAATTACGATTATGCCCCTGATCATGGTTGTGGCAATAATTGGGATTACTGTTTTATTACAGATGATAAGAAGACAGTGGTGCAATGTGGAACATCGAAGAGCTGCGCTAGTTGTATTGCCTATGATGGCTATAAAGATGCCACAATATTTACGGTTAATATTGGCGACACGATAAACAATACATATGATATATGTTGTTCCGCTGGATGGAAGAATAATAACCAATCTTGCGGTTCGCAGTATGTACCGCATGCGACAATCCAAGGTTATTGTTTGAAAAGTGGGACTAGTTCGGGTTGTTCCGGCTGCGTATATCCTACAACATGCACTGATTCGACAATCTCCGCCTGCAAAGCCGGATATTATAAAAATACGAGCAATACTTGCTCGTCTTGCCCAAGCGGTGGGACATCTTCTGACAAAAATACAGGCGGAATAACCGATTGTTATATTCCGGTTGGTTCGACAGTCGCCGATACGACAGGCTCGTATACTTTTGACAGCAACTGTTATTACTCCAACTGACCATGCGCGCGAGGCTTTATCTTTGGACGCT
>JAIRLB010000077.1 GCA_031259745.1 Rickettsiales bacterium
GGTAAACAATGCGGTGCGCGCGCGCGACTCGTTCGTTTTCTATGCGGCCGGCGGCGCGGCGGCGCTGTTCGGTGCCCAGGTATGCATCAATATAATGTCCGCGCTGCATCTGTTCGCGCCCAAGGGGATGACGCTGCCGTTTATTTCGTACGGGGGCAGCTCGTTCGTCGCTTTTTGCCTGTTATTCGGCATGGTATTGGCCGTTGTCAGGGAAGATAAGTGGAAAAATTAATTTTTTGCAAGGAGTTGTAAAATGAAAATCTGGATAGCGACAGGAGGAACCGGCGGCCATGTTTTCCCAGCAATGGCTGTTGCGGCAGAATTGGTGAAGCGCAATCACAGGATTGTCATATCTGCCGACGGCAGGGTCATGAAGATGGTCAAATCCGGCAAGCCCGCGCGCGCGCGCGTTGCCTTTATCTGGGCGTCCGGCGTTGGCGCGAAAGGCAGGTTGTCGCAAATCTGGGCCTTGTTCAAAATCGCCGTGTCGTCGTTTGCATTGGCTTTGCGATTTATGTTGTGTCGTCCGGATCGTGTTGTGGCATTCGGCGGATATGCGTCCGTTCCTGCGGTGTTTGCCGCGCATCTGTGGAAAATCCCGACGCTGCTGCATGAACAGAACGCGGCGATTGGCCGCGCGAATAAGTTTGCACTGCACTGGGTCAGAACTCTGATGACCAGTTTTCCAAAGGTCAATGGGTTAGTCGCCGGCAAATCATTGAAAGTAATATATACCGGTCTGCCGGTGCGTCCGGAAATCATGGCCGCCGCCGCCGCCCCTTTGCGGCTGGAATCGCGGATTCTGGTCACTGGCGGCTCGCAAGGGGCGCAAATTTTAGATGATGTTGTGCCAGCCGCTCTGGCATCCGTGAAAAACAAAAAGCTGTTTGTGACGCATCAAACCAGGCAGGAAAATGTAACGCGTCTGCAAAAGTTTTACGCCGATCACAAAATTCGTGCAAATGTATTGTCGTTTATCCATGATATGGCGGACGCGATTGTATCCGCGGATTTGGTTATCGGGCGCAGTGGGGCCAGTACGGTCGCCGAATTGCAGACAATCGGCAGACCTGCAATATTTGTGCCGCTGGGTATTAACCCCGACCAGGCTGCGAATGCGGAAAGCTTTGCATCCTCTGACAGCGGGTTTGCGGTTTCCCAGGACAAGTTCACGTCGAAATGGCTGACCTCTGTTTTGACCGAATTGTTTGATAATCAGCCTCGTTTGAGCAAGATGGCCGCAAAGGCATTGGTCCCGAATAATGCGGTCAAACTTATCGCGGACGAAATTACAAAAAAGGAATAGGAAACTTACGGTAATTATACGGATAATAAAGCAAAACGCGCTTAAAAATACCGTTTGAAGAAAATGGACATGCCAAATGTGCCGATTGTGGACAAAAAGTCCTTTGCGTTCGCATCTATATTGATGGATTGTTTCGGACCAAACATTATTTCGGTACCAATTCCAAAAAATGGCGCGTTTTTGCGCACCTTTTCCGTATAAGGTTTCATTTCAAATTCAAAAAAGCCGGAATATGTGACATCCATTTCGCGGCGCGTCACACCGACGTCCGCGAACCAATATAAGCCCTTTGCCCCCAGTCTTCGCGCGATTGCGTACAATCCTCCTGCTTCGCCGATCCTGATTCGCGCGCCCGTGAAATATTCCTTGTATTTGACATCCGTCACAAGTTCATACCAATATGTCTTTGTTTGGTACAACGGCACCCCGGGAATAATTTCTTCTTGTCTTGTTTTTTGGACAATATCCGACGAACTGCGGCTGAACGGGACATACATTCCGCCCGCCCAAAGTCCAAGCCATTGATTGACTTGATACCCCAATCGTAACTCGACAGCGGCGAACCCGGTGTCAATGGTAGGATTTTCCCCGGTCGCGGCTTTGAAGTTTTGGATCACTTCGTTGTTCGGGGTGAACATCAGCGATCCGTTGATCCCGTATTGTATCCAGAAACTTCCAGTATAGTCGTGCTCGTGTTTTTGGGTTTCAATCTTCGCCTTTTCGGGCATGGCTTCGGACATCCCTTCGGCAAACGCCGAACCGACGAACAAAAGACTGTTAACGATTAGCAATGGTATCAGTAAAATTTTCTTCATTTTGGAATCATAACACATCATCGCTTGAAGTCCATGTGATAATGTGATGGATATATGGAATACTATGGTATATATGCCGAAATATATTTGCTATAGGCGTATAATTGCCAATTTTCAATTACTTTCATTCCCGTTCCTTATTTTCCGCTTGCGCCCGATTCGCGATTTGTTCTATGATAAGGTTATAGGAAAGGAATAATGCGCTTAACAGCTGTATGCATTTTATCAATTTTTGCCGGTTTTCCGGCATTTGCAAATGTCCGATTGCCTGTCGTTAATATCGGGGCCGGGTCTGTTTCTGCACGTGCGGCATTCGGCGAAAGGATTGATGCCAAGACTGCATCTGCGAAAGTTTTTATTGAAAAACCAATTGTTGATTCCGGAGAAGTGATCGCAATGGCGGGTTCTGCCGATATTTTGGCGCCTCGCCGGCCCAGCGGCGATTTATGGGCGCGCATGGAAAAGCCGCTGCGTTTGCCCGAACCGCAGGAAATCTCGGTCATT
>JAIRLB010000020.1 GCA_031259745.1 Rickettsiales bacterium
GGCAAGGTTGCGCTCTAGCCAACTGAGCTACGCTCGCACTGCGGATGTTATTTTACATATATTTTCACTTAATGCAAGTTATTTTTGAAAAATGTGTCATAGCACAATCAAAACCGTCCGGCAAGTGCCCAAATCAAACGCGAACGCTTAGGATTATTCCGAACAAAGGAATAATCTATGAATAATCCACTCAGAGCGTATCAATCTGCGATAGAGCAAGGTTTAAGCAACCGCGCCATGGCGCGGATACTTAAATTGCCGCAAACTACGCACGCTGAAAATCTTTTACATTCTGTATTTCATCTATAAACACATAATTTTTTTTTGTTGGCAGTCAATCTGGCATTGATATAATCAAACAGCTTTTCCCATTTTAAAAGTTTCCTGTTTTCCGGATCTTCCATATTCAAATTGATTATCTGTGCCGGGGAAATCCCTGCTGATTTCAAATAATCCTGGTATAGCTTAAAAAGCGTGGATTTCCCGGCGCGCTGAACACCGGTGATAATCTTTATCAAATTTGCGTCTTTCCAAGAAATCAATTTTTTAAGATAAATAGGCCTTTATATCATTTTTAACCCTTTTTATGCAATATCGCACTAAAAATTTGTTGTTTGCAACAAGTTTTTAGTGCGAAAACGGTGTTTTTCTTCCGAGTTTATAAGTTTAACGCGAGTTTAACGTCAATACTTGGTTGATTTTCCGCCGAGTTTGAGGCACGATTCGCACGATAGAATAAGCATTCTCATGTCAAAAGCAAAATAACCTTTCGCAGACAGCCGCATTCAGTAAGCCGGACTTGGTTGTAAAATGCCCAAAACATACCTGTTCTTAATCCTATTTGGCGAACGATAATAAACCACCGATAAATATGTCGGTTTTTATATTCTCAAAAACCCCTGATTTCCGCGACATTTTTCCCATTTATTATACCTAATCCAAAGTGTCATTTCTGCGAAAGCGGGAATTCCCTTGTATTAACTTATTAAAATAGCTAAGATAGTATATACAATCTAATTAACGGGTTAAGGAATAAGTTGGGCGCGGAAACCGCGCCCCTACAACTCTGCAATAGATACTTTCTTGTCATTTGAGCCTAAGTAATAAGGAATAAGACCGAAGAATAATATTCTTCACTGTTCTTTGTTCACTAAATAACATTTGTCGGCCAACAGTTTTTCGGCGTCTTCCAGCGTATCCGGACATAACGATTCCGCCGGCATTTCATTATAGCAATCAAATCTGACGCCCGCATAATCGCATGATAATGCCACAACGGAATCATCATCGGAAAAATATTGAACCTGATAGATATTTCTGCTGATGATTTCATCTTGGAACGCGAATCTTACGTCTTTTAGAACCGCCATCACAGAATATACAAACAATGTCTGGTTCGCAGCATTTGGATATGAAATAAATTCGCAAAAATCCGCCCTATCGTTTGCATTTTCAGCCTGTTCCATTTCTTTCTTGAATGCTTTGGCGGCCTTTTTATCATCGACAATCAAGCTGTAATTTGCATCTTCGCGCGAAAACAAGCATTTCACTTCATAAAATGCCGCATTATTTTTGCGCTGATAATAATTGATACACAGAAAAACGGCGGCGCCAACGACAGCCGCGACAATTCCCATCGCAATCCATTTATATTTTTTTACCAGATTTTTTACGTTGCGCACTTTGGCATTTCCACTTTCAGCTTTGGTCAGTCTATTTTAAAATTCCACCTTGGGTGCGATTTTATCAGCTTCGTCAATTTGAAAAAATTGCTCTTGGCTAATCTTGAACATATTCGCAACGATATTGCTTGGGAATTGCTGAATCGCGGTGTTCAAGCCCATAACGACGGTATTATAGAATTGGCGCGCCGCCTGGATTTTGGTTTCCGTATCCGTCAGTTCGCGCTGCAGTTCCAAAAAGTTTTCGTTGACGCGCAACGCCGGATAGCTTTCCGATAACGCAAAAATGCTTTTCAATGCGCCGGTCAGCTGGTTTTCAGCCGCAGCCTTGCTTTCTGCGCCGCTGGCGGACATCGCGGCGCTGCGTGCGGCGATGACCGATTCCAACGTTTTGCTTTCATGCGCGGCTGCGCCCTTGATAGTATTAATCAGATTTGGAATCAGATCATATCTGCGTTTCAACTGAGTGTCAATTGTCGACCAGGCTTCTTTTGCCTGGGTTCGGCGCGCCACCAAGCTGTTGTAAACCGAGACAAAATACAATAACATAACCGCGGCGACGGCAATAGCTGTCCACATATGAAACTCCTTTTATTCTTAAATTTTATTCTACATTAAATTTCATTCAATTGCAAATTCATTCAATCAAAGAAAAATCCCGCGGGCGCGGGATTTATTTTATTTCTTCCAAAATGCAAATCCAGAGCGGCGTTCGCTGCGTTCCTCGCGGTCGCCGAAGCGGCGGTCATCCCGGGTACGATATTGCGAACGGCGTTCCTGAAACTTCTTTGCCGATTCTTCATCGCGCTCAATCAATTTCAACACGGTCACCGACAGCTTTCCGTTGCGGACTTCTTCTTCGAATTCGACCTTGTCGCCTTCGTTCAAGAATCTGATATCCGCCGCCTTTAAGCTGCTGGAATGAACGAAAATATCTTCCCTATTTCCATTTTCGTTAGCTGAATCCGGCGTAATGAATCCGAAGCATTTTTTACCATTATACCATTTTACTTTGCCTTGACGCATAATCTTATTCCTTTGTTATGCTTGTTACAACTTTTGCATATTGCAAAAGTTCCTGCATATTTTGCACTATGAAAACCTGCAATGCAAGGAAATAACAGCGCAAAACCTTCCCTACCAGAAAGCATGATTTCCCATTGAAAACAGTATTCCTGGATTTTCGCCGGCCGATGGCCAGCATTTTTTTCACTCTATGTAATTCATATAGATATGCTCGGATGAGTTGTCAAGGGGTGCGAATAAAAAACGATTTGGCTTAGGGTTAATAGGCAATCTTAACTTCCGACCGGCGGGTGAAAACATCCGTTTCTATCGCAGAATTTCACGCCATCTGGGCGCCATTGGTATAGCGGTCGTTTATTCTTGTGCTTCCCAAATCGCATGTTTTGCCAAAGTCGCAGGGATTCTGCCGACAATCGTCTCTTCACCAGGAGCGTCCGTTAATCTTATCCATTTTGAAATCTTTTATATATTATTAAGAAAATACAAGGGGAAAATAGTGGACGATGCAGTAAGTTTCCCGTTAATTTTTAACCGTTCACCAAATATCATAAAACCCAAGGATTTTATTTTCTGTAATATCGATGCAGCTCTTTCATAACAAAGTTAAAGAACTTGCCGGGCATGCCCGGACACGGCGTTTCCCAATTGCCATTCGTATACGGCATTGCG
>JAIRLB010000023.1 GCA_031259745.1 Rickettsiales bacterium
CGGCCTTGGCGCGTTCGACCTTGGATACGATGAATTGAATCAAACCGGACAGCGCCGCGCGGCCGGAAATCGTCCAGTGCGGATCAGCGGAACTGGATGCTTTTTCTGCGATCAAGACATCGCAGATAACATCTATGTACAAATCGCGGTATTCGGTATTAAACGGCACATGTTCCGGTGACAACGGATTCCAAGATGGATAATAAATGCCGTTTGCCGGATCATCCTGGCCTGCCCAGTTCATAATAAACACCGGGCCAACAGTCGCGCGGTATGCGGAAGTCTTTTGCTTTAATTCCGGTTTCGGATCATTTATAATCATCGAAACCGTATCGCAATCCAAAATTGTCGGCACGACGACGCCGGCTGTCTTACCGGTTCCCGGAGGCGCCACGCATAATGCAGACAAGCATTCGTTCATCATCAGCGGCTTTTTTTTGAAATATCCCAGCACCATCATAAACCCTTTCAGCAGGCCCATTTTTTCTATGTCTTCCTTGGTCGCCTTGTTGGAGGATTTTTCATCGAATTTGTCTTTGCCATGCGGATTGAACTCTCTCACTAATGTAGTGTCCGCCAAAAAGTGATACGCAATGATCGGCAGCAACGGCGTCAGGCACATGATATCCGTGCGCATGACTGTGCGCATAAACCAATCCGGGATTTCCGCCAAAACAGACAGCCCGCCCGAAAACAGCATGTTTTGAAAATAAATCCCAAACCATTTGACAGTTGCCGGAGACCAGCCGTAACGCCACAAATGCTCGATTGCAAAGGAAATTCCGAATGCCGTCGCGCAGGCCAGCCAAATCCCGGCCGCCCATCTGATTTCCCAGAACAGTTGCGCCATCGGCTTTTGCTGATGTTCCTTGTATGAACTGGACTTGAAGATATTCAAGCCCTTGGAATCGCCGCCCGCGCTTAAAATTTTGAATTTGCTTGCCATTGTGATACCATTATAGCAGAAAAATTAGGAATTAGAAATTAGGAATTAAGGGCATGAAGAATATACCCAGGATTTATGTTGATGAGAAAATCGAGATCGGAAAACATATTTCGATTTCAAAAGAAACTTTGCATTACTTGCAGAAAGTCATGCGGACGGACAATTGCATAATTTTCAATAATGGCGAGGAATTTGAAGCAAATCTGATTCCTAACCCTTCGTTCCTAATTCCTGTTTCACCAACGGGCCGGATTGATCCGTCGAACAATCTTGCCTTGGCGTTCGCGCCGGTTAAAAAGACGGATGATATGCTGAATATGGCGACGCAAATGGGCGTTGCGAAATTACAGCCCGTGATAACCGCCAGAACTGTCGCGCGCCACATTAATTGGAAACGAATCGAAAAAATAATCATCGAGGCTGCCGAGCAATCCGGCCGAAACAGCGTGCCGGAATTATTGCCGCCGATTGAATTCGCTGATCTTGATAAGGCCAATCTGATTTTCGCAGACGAAAGGGCGGCCCGTGGCCGAGAGTTCGAAAAGCCGCCGGCCGTCGCGACGGTCATCTTGATTGGGCCCGAAGGCGGATTCAGCGACGCGGAATTTGATGCATTGGATGCAGCCGGCGCGATCGGCATGTCTCTGGGTAAAACAATCCTGCGCGCCGAAGTCGCGGCTGTCGCGGCCCTGGCAAGAACATTAAAATGACTGTGCGAATCGCAAAGTTTTTGGCGGATACCGGCGCGGCATCAAGACGCTATGCCGAATGTTTGATTAAATCCGGCGCGGTCGCGGTGAATGGCGTAAAAATCGACACGCCCGTGTTCTTTGTCGATGGCACGGAAAAGATAACAGTTTCCGGCAAAGTTGTCTTAAATAGAAAAACCGCCAAATTATACGCGTTCAACAAACCGATAAACACAATGACGACCGCCCGCGATCCAGCTGGCCGCAGGACGATTTACGATGTATTGCCCGCGCGCTATAAAAATCTGAAATATATCGGGCGGCTGGATTATAAAACAACGGGGCTTTTGTTGCTGACCAATGACGGCGATCTGGCGCGAAAGCTAACCCTGCCTTCCTCCAATATCCCGCGAGTGTACGTTGCGTCCGTGTCGGGCAGTGATTTTTCCAGGTTGGATTCTGCGCGACGCGGCATTGTGATCAATGGCGTCAAGTATCGCCCGATGACAATCGATGTTCAGAATAACAATGAATTGCGCATCACCATAACCGAGGGGAAAAAGAATGAAATCCGCATAGTTTTGGCGCATTTGGGGCTGCCTGTGAAAAAGTTGCACAGAATTTCTTATGGGCCGGTGAAACTAGGAAACCTTTCTGTCGGAGAAATAATTGAAATCGGGCAGAAAATCATTGACCTGATGTCAAAATATCTCTAAAATTAAAATCAAGAAAGGGAGATATATATGAAAAAGAAAACAACAGCTTCAAAAAAGTTGGCCCCCAAGAAAACATTGCCGGCCGGGGCGGAAGGCGCGGCGGCAAAGTTTAATGCCTGGTCGCTGTCCATTTACGTCTATTGGTTTATCATATTGTTTTTTATATCGGCGACATTTTATATCTTGGGGCGCAGCCACGGCATATTGCATCCGGTCGCAAGCAATAATATTGAGATAACCGAAGAAACATTGATGCAGGCAAAAGATTATTTGGATTCGGGCAAGGCTAAGTTATTGTCCGGAAATATTGATGATGCGATTGCCGATTTCACAGCCGCCATTGATGCGGACGCGCCTCTGGTCGACGCGTATATCCTGCGGGGCGAGGCTTATATGCAGTCGGGCAATTATCCGAATGCGCTGAGTGATTTCAATGCGGCGATTGAGATGGATAATTTGAATTCTGTCGCTTTTTATGACCGTGCGCTGCTGTACACCAGGCTGGAAGATTATTCCGCGGCATTGGCCGATATCAACAACGCTCTGGCTGCGCGCGCAGTTCGTCCGAACGATATTTTGCAGCTGCGCGACATATATGCAAGACGCGGACAGCTGAACCTGTGGTTGAAGAACTGGGATGGCGCGATTGCCGATTTCACAAATTCTTTGGCCAGACCGGAAGGCATCGTCAACCCGTCCGTCTATGCAGAGCGTGCCGAGGCATACACGGCATTGAACAGATATCAGGATGCCGTGAATGATTACATATCCGCAGTCCGCATCATATCCGAGCAGATCCAGGGCGCCACGACCACTGAAAGACGCGAAGAATTGTCCCGCCGCGCGATGGAGTACTTTGAAAAATCAGGCGCGTTGAATTTGAGCATGGGCGGCATTGAATCAGCCAAAACGGATTTGGAATCTGCTTATGCGATCGCTGTTGCGCTGAATGATACGGAAAGCATTGAAAGATTATCCAAATTAATTCTGGAAATGCAATAATTGAAAACCCGGCATGCCGGGTTTTTTAAGAAAAAAAGAAAGACCAGAAAACAAACGTTGTAAAAATTGCAGTTGTAATTTTGGCATTGGATTAAATACTATAATAATGAAAGTTCTTGGAGTTATAATAAGCATAAATCTGTTTGCGAAGTAAATGCCATTTTATTCTCTGGTATTTGTTCTTTAATCTTTGGTTTTTAAGCATCATTTTTCATCTTATATATCACATTTTGATTGTTTGGGCCTTTTTCTAGATATAGTTGTATTATTATATAAATTCAATTTATGAAAACAATTTAATTTTCTTAGTTGAAGTTCCTGATAAAAAACATTGACATTTATCTATAAAAGCCATAAAATTTAAGGCATAACAAGCTAAAAGTCCTATGCTAATCCAAACCACCGATTTTTATGTCGGTTTTTTTGATTTCAAAAACCCCTGATTTCCGCGACATTTCCCCCCACCGCTATGCCTAATCCAAATGGTCGTTTGTTTTATTTTATCAGCGCTGGCCGGATGAGCATGACGCTGGCTTTGGCAATATTTTATACGTCCGCATATTGCCAGAATAATAATGCTGACGGTATGGATAGCAACGGGCAGAAAATTAAAACCCCAAACAATGCTGATGCGGCAGATTCGGGCAGGATTTACAATTTGTATGATTGCGATTTGGAAAAATCAGGTTGTTTGAAGGACTGTGAAACCAAAAGCGAAAAACGCATTGACATCGATAAATTCATTCAATTTGCATCAGCTATGAATCCGAAGATAAAGATCGAGACAATCATTGTCAGAAATACTTTTGACATAAGGCTTCAGCAGGGGTTTTACAACCCGAAAACCGATACAATCACTTTATATGTCCACAAAGTGCCGGACGATGAGCATGGATTAATATATTATGATAATGAATCCAAATCCTGCTGGTCGCGTGATGGCATGAAAGTAGAATTGGATATGTTGAATGAGTGCGTTGTCGCCATAGCGGTTCACGAATTCAAACATTTTTGCGACAGGAACGCATATTCGCGGGGCGGATTCACCATTCCGCAAATTGCCCAGATAAATCTGCATGAAGAAATCACTGCGCGTATTGCCGAAATGTTGCTGATGCGCGCGAATAACCGGCTTGGTTTCTCGCATGCAGGATACGAATCCGGAATGTTTCCGAAGAACAATCCTAATACAGAGCATGTAAATGATTATAAAGAATATTTATCCGGACGCGCCGCCGCTGATCATGAAATTTCCCATGAAGAAATAGACTTCATTATTGAAAAAGCTATAAAGGCGTTCAATTCTTTCAATCAATATTCAAACGCAATAACAAATTTGACATTATATGATATAATAGGAAACTTTCGGCGACATGCCCTGGCGGCATCTTGCGAAGATGACGATTTCTGTGAGAAATCCACGGGATTCGACAGCGCCATTAATTCCACATATTCTTTCCGAATAAACGGGCGGAACATAAATTTTCTGAAACAATGCAGCCCAAGAATACGACGGCGGCTGATGGGTTTCACGCATAAATTCTTAAAACGCAAAAATTTCAGATCAAAAATAGAAGCTTGGGAAAAACAGGCTGGCGCATATGAGAGTAAAAGCCGGGATTTTGCCGCCGCCGCCGGCTTTTCGCAATATTCGGAATACGATGTATGGGATTGGGAGCACGACCGCACGCCAGATGCAAATATAACATCGCGGCGTTTGCAATTTACAAAAAAGGAAAGAGAATGAGAAAATTATCGTTTTGCATAATGTTAATCGCACTTTGTTTTGCCACTGGCAATGCAAAGGCCGCCGCATGTGACAGCGGTACTATTGGAACATCATGCGGATGCAGTCTAGAGTCATGTTTGCCTGTTACAATTTCGCCAAATGATTCAAATGTGAGCAGAATGTTTTACAACTATGAGCGCATATACAAAAATATTTGCAATCCTTTTACAGGTGAAATAGTCTGCGTTTGTTCGCATCCGGCTTTGAGTATTCAGACATCCAGCGACAGTTGTTATTACGGCATTAGTTCAACTTGCGTCATCAATAGTTCGTACTATGTATACCAATATCCCAACGATCAATCAAAAACAATCGAATTATTTAATCCACAGAAAAGTCCCACAAATGTTGGATTTTGTGTAGCCGATGCGATCATAAAATGCAAAGAGGGATACTATGGAACGCTTACCAGCGAGTCCAGCGTTTGCTCGTCATGTCCGGGCGGATATCCGAATTCAGTTTTGGACAGCAAGACTATAGATTCCTGTTATCGGGCATGCAACATTTCGGATATAGCGAATTCACAATTTGTCACCGGCAGCAAATATTATGACGGATCCGGCTCTTGCAATCTTGTGTCATGCCAATCCGGATATCATAAAGACGGGAATATATGCGTTCAGGATTACGTTCCCCCTTCATCGTGCCAGTCTGGATACTATAACGATGGCGGCGGCAATTGCGTGCGATGCCCGGCAATAGGAAAAGATGATCAAGGAAATTTGATTTACGGGGTAAATATTACAATGGGGGATATCGCGCCTTGTTATGGAACCACCGCGGATCACTGTTGTTTTGCCCCAAGTCTGTGTTTTGATTCGAATGCGATTTATTATGACGACACTGGCGCATTCGTGTTTGATGAACCAGAATGGGGATGCGTTGACTATTCAGATATGTATTGTCCGTATACATCCGGTGATTAACCGTATTTGTCGAATAATAAATGTTAAACGGAACGCCATGATAATAACATTGTTAATTTCAAAAATTTATAAACCGCCCCCGCGCTTCGCGGTACTCATCAAAGGATGAGAACTTGGCATCATATGGGCTAAAAATTTTTAGTCCATACGTATCTCGGCTTGCACAAATCAGAAATCTTTACCTAAATTCCCCCATCGCAATGGGGATGCCGCCGAATGGCGGCTGGATTTTAATAAAGGAAAAAGATCAAATGCCAGGGAATAAAAAACAAAATGGCGTTTTGTTTCGCAAACGGATTTATGTTTGGTTTTATTCCCTGGTCTTTCTTCTTTTTCCCTATTCCTTAAAAAAACCGGGCGATACCCGGTTTTTTCTTAGAAGCCTTTCGGTTTTTCCATTTTAATGTTGGAAATCTTCTTGTCCAAGGCCCGGATCACGTCTTCCGTAATATCCAAATTTGCCGCGTCTTTGCCGATGCGGGCGAAGCGGCCGTCTATGACCAATGACAGATTTTTCTTGTTTATAATGCCTTCGATCAGCATATCCAAATGCTTTGCCTGAATATCATTCAAAGCCTTTTGAAAAGATGCCTCTACGCTTTGCGCGCGTTCGGTCAAGGTACGCTGCAACTTGGCCACGCGGTTCTGGTATTCGGCGACACGGCGCTGCAAAGCCTCACGCGATAACACATCCTGGGATGTTTCGATTTCAGCTTTTTCCTTTTCCAAAGATTTTTGCTCTTTGGTCAATTCATCGCGCAGCTTCGCTTCGTAGGATTCTTTCTGATTGCGAAGATCTTTCAGCGCTTTCGCCTGGGCCTGGATCGCGTCCATGCGGATAACGGCGATGCGCAGATTTGCGCCGGTCGTGGCATCTGATGAGATGCCGGCCAAAGATTTCTCGACCGTCATGTTTGTGCGCAGGGCCGATACGCCCCAAACGCCCAGCAATGCGACCGCAACAACCGCGGTGGCGATGATTCCGATCCTTGCATACTTTTTCACGGCTCTATCTGCCGGTATATTTTCTTTTTTGATTGCCATTTCGCTTCCTTTTGTTTTGCATGGAAAAACTATAACACAAAAATTATAAATTGAAAGGTAAAAATTACCCGCCAATCCGATAATTTCCATCAGTTTTCCAACTGGTTACCGCGCCGGAGAAATACGTATTTCAACGCGCCGATTTGTCAGGCGCCCGACATCATCCTGGGCGGCGATAGGCCGGGCGGCGCCGCGCCCAACGATAAACATGCGGGCTGTGATTATCTTGTGCAGGGCCAGGTACAGCGCGGTACGCTGGGCCATGTCCAGCGACAATGCGCGGGATCCCTTCTGATCGCGCATAGAATCCGTATAGCCCGCAATTTCAATATAAGACGCGCCATACTTTTGCAGTATCCTGGCAATGATTCCCAATGTATCGATGCCGGCGTCGGATAATTCGGCGGCATCCAATCTCATCAGCGCGTCGCGAACCAATATTACGACAACGTCCGTGCCGGCCCGCTGGACGGAAATTCCCGGCTTGCGCAGGCTGTCATACAATTCGTATTCCAGACTAGACATATAGGCCATTGTCGCCGCGTTATCATTCGCGGCCTTGTCGCCGTATTCCAATTTCGCGGAATTCGCATCCGCGCCGATTATCTGTCCGCCGGTGCCCAGATATACGGGACGCTTGGCAATCATGGCTTCGGCGGTCATGTCGGCAAAGCTGGCGCCATTCAGATAATGCCCCCAGGCATCGCGCGCGGGCGTCGCATAGCCGGCGCATCCCATCATCAACAATACGCAGGATAACGATAAAAGAAATTTGTTAGCATTCATTTTATTATCCGCGCGCCTTTTGCTTATTGGACAACAAACGAAACTTCGTTTCCGCCGGTGGTCAGACAATATGTCCCTGGATCTGATTCATAACCGTTGACCTTGATTCCGGACGCCCATTCCAATTTTGCCGTCGTAAAGTAATCGCATTCCCCCTTGGTCAGACCTTTTAAATTAATCAAGAATTCTTTACCGTCGGCGCTGGATGTAATGGACCAGCCGTCGCCGCCAATCGGCGGTTTTGTGTTTTTCAGCGCGCCGGATTTCACCATATAATCGACCGATACGCCGGAATAATCCTGGCGCATCTCCATCAGCAGTTTAGCGTGCTTTGCGATTTGTTCAAGTCGGGATGATGCAATAGTGCGAACCTGACGATTGCGGACAGTATTGTATGTTGCGACCAAAGCCGCCGTCATAATGGCACCGATTGCCATAACGCCGATAACCTCAATCAATGAACGGCCTGATTCTTCTCTCATATTCATTTTCCTTTATTATTTAGAAACGCCCACGATTTCCGCGTCGCCGAACAAAGACATTGCGGCAGAGACCATTGGATCGGATTCCAGCGCAGAGCGGTTCTGCTCGGTCACGGTTTTCATGTTTTCAGATTCGCTCGCGCGCTCTAATATCCAGGCACGTCCCGTCTTTTCCAACAGCCATGCGGACAGTTTCCGCGCAAAATCCATATCGCCCTTTCTGTCAAAGTATTTGATTTTAAATTCTGTCAATTCCGACACTTCTATATTGCTGCTGTAATAGGAAAACAATATCAACTCCTTGGATTCCTGCAATGCCGCCGCCAGATCGGCCGCCGATGAAATTTCAATTTTCGCTTTTTCTTCCGTTTTTGTTTCGGATGTTTTTTGCTTCGGCATATCGGCGGTCTTTCTGTCTGCCAAGATTTCGCGGACATTCGCGCCGGATGATTGTCTTGCGGCCTCTTGCTTCAACAGTTCCGGTATCGGGGGCATGTCGGCGACATGCGTCAGCCGCACGACCAGCATGTCAAAACATTGCTTCTGATTGCCGGCGGCCTGCATTTCGGAAACGGACGCCACCATCACCTGCCAGATTCTGGACAGAGTGTTCAATGTGACGTTTGAATTAATTTCTCTTATTTGGGCGCGCTGATCCGCAGTGTATGGAGAATCGGCCACATCGCCCGCGCGCAGCGCTGGGTGCATTCTGGTCGCCCAGTGCGTCCACTCCATCATGTCATTCAGCAGCATGGACAGATCCGCGCCGTTTGTGTAAACGCGGTCCGCCAAATCCAGCGCATCCGCGACGCTGCCGGACAACAGAGTTTTCATAAAATCGACGACGACCCCGCGGTCCGCGCGTTTCAGCATGTCCATGACCGAGGCTTCGTCGACTTTGCCGCCTGTCTGGGCAATCGCCTGATCCAGCAAAGACAACCCGTCGCGAACGGAACCGTCCGCCGCGCGCGCCAGCAATTCATTGGCGGCGTCGGACAGATCTATCTTTTCTTCGCCGGCAATCCGGGAAAAATGCTTTTTCAGTGTCGCGACCGGAACGCGCGTCAAATCAAATCGCTGGCAGCGTGACAAAATGGTTACGGGAACCTTTCTGATTTCCGTTGTGGCCAAAATAAAGATAACGTGGGATGGCGGTTCTTCTAATGTTTTCAGCAGCGCGTTAAACGCGGATGTCGACAACATATGAACTTCGTCGATAATATATACCTTGTACCGGCCGTTGGTGGGACGATATTGCGCTGCGTCCAGAATATCGCGCATATTGTCGACGCCCGTGTGCGACGCGGCGTCAATTTCCAGAACATCTATATGCTGTCCGGCGGCGATAGATCTGCAGTTTTCGCATGTCCCGCACGGAGTGGCGGTCGCCTTGTCCGAAGACAGGCAATTAAGCGCCTTGGCCAAGATGCGGGCTGTGCTGGTTTTTCCGGTGCCCCGAATGCCCGTTAAAATGTAGGCATGGGCGATGCGTGACGTATTAATCGCAGTCGTAAGTGTTTTGACCAGAACATCCTGACCGATAAGGGCCCCGAAGTCTTGACTGCGGTATTTGCGTGCCAGAACCGTGTAATTATTATCCATCGCTGTTTTTTCCTTTTGTAAAAAAGAGGATAGCAAACCTGCGCCGGATTTCAAGGTTAAAAACATTAAATTAAGGAATAAGAAAAAGGCTTTCGTATCTATTTCTTACTCGTTCTTTCTTAAATAATGCGCTTTCTATTTTATAACTGGAATGAAATCAGGGAATCCGGCTTCTTCATCATCGGCGTTTTCGACGGCTTCGACCTCGGCGGCCGGCGTTTTATCCTTTGGATCGCGGGTATTGTCGATTTTGCCTTGCTCGCCGCTGACTATGCGGCCATAATGCTCGGCCATTTGCAGCAGGCGTTCGCGTTCTATTTGGTCCTGGGCCTGGCGCGCCTGGTCAATATACTGCTTGCGCTTTTGGCGCCATTTATGACACCGCTGAATCATCAGCCCGACAGACATTTGATTTGATTTTTTTTGCATAATTAATCTTTAATTTTCAAGGGGGTAAATTCAGATAGCAATTATTTGCTACCAATCATGTACGAAAGGAATGATAAATTATATTAAAAGCAATTGCAATATTTTTTTTCAATTGCTATGCTGGGCTGCGTAGGGGGGTGTTTTCATACAAACGGACGGATTAAAAGCAGCCCTTGCCGAAAGAAACAGATATAACATGCATCGTCAATCCGGGAACTTTTTATTGCAGGCCCTGCTGGGCTTTGCGCTGATTGTCGCATTTATGCCGTTTTTCACGCAAAAGCTGCTGACGCGCGACAGGGACTCTCAGATGCACGCGACAGCCAGCCAGATCGAAACCGCCCAGACAGCAGCGCGCGTTTACCTGCGCGAGAATTTGAATTCCCTGCCATATAATGAAACTGTCATCTCTGGCGGCAATTTTGCCGATACTTTGGGGCCGTACGGCCTGCCGCTGGGGTTTGTGCCGCAGACAATATTCGGTCAAAAAATATCACTGGTCATCGATAAGGCCGAATATGGCGTTTTTTCATATTTGAAGTTGTCCGGCGGCAGTTTGAACGATCTGCGCCGCGCCGAATTGGTAAAACGAATCGGATTCTATGCATCCGAAGGGGACGGAAATGTTTATATCATTATCCCATTGGATGAAATCTTTTCAAATATTGTCCGCCGTGATGAAAAAAACATTGATGATAATGGATTTTTGTCCGATTTGAATCTGGGTGGGTTTGGTCTGGAAAAAGGCGGCGCGTTGTACGCCCGCAACGGCGAATTTGAGACATATCAGACAAATGCTCTTTCATTGTCCGGCGTTGAAGACGGCCGAAAAGTACGCAACAAGATAGGCGGCGTGTTTGCAGCCAAAACAATATTCCAAAGCAGAAATGGCGAAACCGCCCTGTCTGTGACGCGCGGCGTTCTGAATGCCGGCGCGTTGTCTGCAAAAACAATCTCAAAATTCGGCGATGCCGGAAACCTGACGGTCGGCGTCGCGTCCGTTTACGATTTTTCGCTGGCAGCGGGACGCACGGCCTTTACCGGCCCGTCCGAATGGGATATCCGCGGAAATGTGGTGGCGGACAATATAAACTTTTCCGCCGAGCGGTTGGAAATATCTTCCTTTATTAACGCGTCGCGCGGACAGGATGCGTTCATCAGCCCGGATAATTTGCAATACAGCGCGAAAAGCGGCATAGAAGTCGGCACGATGCATGCGGCAAACATTACGATGCGCGACCAGACGTCCGATGCGCTGCTGAACGGAAAAAACGGCGCCATTATTCTGGACATCAGGCCCGCGGGCACATCCGTGTTGCCAGATGTATTGCTGGATTCCATCGACAATGGTAAAATGACCATTATTTCCAAGCCGTCCGATGAAGAGGGCAAGACTGTCGACTGTAAGTCCGTAATCGCCGGGCTGGACGGAACATACAATGCGAAGTCTCTGTCGCAAAACATTATCTGCCAGTATGTGTTTTGGCAGCGACTGGAAAAGCGAATCGATATAAAGAAATGTTTGCTCGAAGGGAAAAGCAACTGTGAATAAGCAAAGGATTTTTTCAAATTTGCCAAATGCTGGCAGCGCGGGCGATCAGCATGGCGCCAGCATTTTGGAAATCTTGCTGGTTATGGCCATTGTCGCATTGATGTCGCCTTTTATTTACAGCCAGATTTCTGAAGCATCCCGCGAAATTCGTGATATCGGCGCCGCCAAGAAAATCATAGGGATTCGCAAATCCGCCTTGAACTTTGTCCGGTTAAACCAGAACAGGTGGCCCGACGTAGCCCAAATAAAACTGGCGGCGGAAGAATTGGCGCAAATCACCCGGGACGCGCATTTTGGCTTTGTCGACAAATACCAAGTGCGGGGCGCCGTAATAACCGATGTCTATCTGGCGTTTGGAATCGACGGCGACGCTCTGCGCGCGGCGCAAATTGCGAAGCACATCGGGCTGGATGCCGCGACTGTAGCCGCGGACGGAATCGCATACGGCGCGTCTTGGGCGGCGGCCTCGTCTGATTTCGAACCAGGCGATCTGATATACCGGATCCGTTACAATTTCAGCGGTGACGATAATTCCAAATACTTGCATCGCAGCGCGTCCGGAGAAGATGATTTGAATGTCATGCAGCGGAATCTGAACATGGGGGCGTTGGGGGTCTACGAAATTGGAACCGCATCGGCCCAGTCTGGCAAAATAGCGGAAACGTCGGCTTCTTTTGCCGAAGCGGAAAATCTTGCCACGTCTTACGCATATTTCGCAAGCGGCGCGAACATGGATGGCAATGCGGTCAAGGTGGGCGCTATGCGCGTCAGCGGCGACATCACCGGATTCAGGAACATCGCCGCAAGAAATCTGAACAAAGAGGGGTTTTCCACAACCGGCGCAATCATCGCCGACAGAGCCACGATAAACAAATCCATAGCTGTCGGAAAAAACATGAACATAAAGTCCGATACCGCCAGAACTATCAGCGGATTTGCGGGAATCACCGCGCATTCGTTGGCGGCTCCTTATGTGTATGCGGACGAAATGCATTTTGGCGGCGGCTTCGGCTTGACCGTATCGGGCGAATTGCTGATGTCTACGGACGCGCCGCTGCGAATCGGCAGTTGGATATTTCCATCCGTCACGCCGCCGAAATTCACAGCGCTGGAAATATCGCGCGCAAAAATACCGGACACCCCGAACATGGCTGAATTTGACACGATTATCAAATCAGGATGGAAAGTCGCGCCGGCGGGGCGGCAATAGATGAAAACAAAGGCAAATATCTTGAAGAAATCAAAAACTCTATCGCCCGAGCGCGGGGCGACGATGGTTGATTTGCTGCTGACCGTTGCGCTGATCGCGATCGTCCTGCCGTTTATATTTAATTTCCAGAAATCCAGGATCGAGCGCGCGAAAAATATTGCGGCCGTCGCGGAAATGGGGATAATCCAGGCGGCGCTGGAAAGATATATTGATTCGCGCGGGAAAGAGCTGATGCTGCCGGTCGGCAGAAATATCACCAGTGTCAAAATGGCGGACTTGGCGGAATACGGCGTGCCGCAAGATTCCGTTGAAAAACGCGGCGATAATTTTCAAATCAGGATTCTGAAATCGCAAAACCGCGAGGGTCATTCAACCCTGCAAGGCATCGTTGTGTTGAATGAACGGGACATAACGCCGCTGCGCGCCCGCGAGATTGTCAATATAGGCGGCGATAAAATGGGGTTTGTTGAAGAAGGCAGGGCGTTCGGCGCATTCGGAACATGGGCCGCGAATGCGTCGGACCTGGGAATCCAAGGATCGGGCGGAATTATAGAAACGACGAAAATCACGTTGGACCAAGACAAATTTTTATGGCGCGTTCCGTCTGAAAACGCGGATGACGCCACGATGCTTTCTCCGTTGAATCTGGCGGGACATGATATTGTCAACGCAAAATTTCTGGACGCCGCATACGTTGAGTTTGAAGAAATACTAAAAGCGGCTGAAATTGTTGCGGACAAGACAATATTTCAAACCAGAACCACATTGGATAAAAACTATGAAACATCCGATGCGGCCATTGCGGGAACATTGTCCGCGGATTCCAGAAACATGGATATTTCCGGCACTCTCAGCCTAAGCGGCACGGGAAAGTTCACCAGCTTTACGGCAGACGATTTGCAGGTGGTGAATCTGAACTTGTCCGGCCTGTCGATATCGACGACAAACAGCAAAAGCAAGGCGGCGATACTGAAAGTCAATCAAACCATCGACATGGTCACGGGCCACATCAGCGCGATGTTTGCGACTGTGGGCTTTACAGGTTCGATAACGCCAAAACTGGTTGTAAAAAACAGAATCGAGGATTCGACCAATTCCGATTACTTTTGGGATGCGTCCGGCGGTTCCGCCCGTCTGTCGGACATATCCATTCCTGAGCTGAACCGCATGGCGACACTGATTTCATCGCGCGAATCCGGCGCCGGCACCGACAGCAAAAAACTTTTCGATACGGCCGCCGCGAACAAGAACGCGACCGTGTCGGACTTTATGAACGCCATCTCGAAAATACAAAATCGGGTTTCGGTTAAATACCGCCAGTTGAATTTGGATTGATGTGAATAATTCGCGTATTGTTTTGATATGGGAAAATTATTTGTGTTAATCCGAATAATTTATGGTATAACAAGACGCATGAAGACAACATGTAATTTTTGCAAGGCCGAATATGCTTTGAATTCACCGCCGGCGTCGCCTGTCCGGTGCCCTTTGTGCGGCAACGTGTGGACAGTGATCGCGCCGCGCCGCCGTTATTCGTTTCTGGTCTGCGTCGCGGCGATTTGCGCCTTGTTGGCGGCCGTTGTTTTTTCATTTGCGGCGATTACCCATCATCGGGCGGCCAATGTCAAAAACAACCCGCTGGTGGCGCGAATATCCGGAATTCATACGGTCGTTGATGCATTTGGCGTTCCGCACTTTATGGTCAGCGGCGCGGTTATCAATCAGTCCGACGATATTTACGGCGTGCCGGATTTGCTGATTGTGTCGCTGGATGACGCGGGCAACATCGTCGCCCGGCAGAAGTTCCCGCCATCTGCGACATTATTGGACGTGGGCGGTTCCGTTCCGTTTTCTCACACTTTATCCGCGTCGGCAAAAGGCGTCGGAAAAATTGCCGTGGAGTTAAAAGACCAAAAGGAAAGACCATGAAGTTGCCGCATTTGATATCTTTCTGCCTGCTGTGTCTGGCGCCGATAACCATAATAGCGGCGGAGCTGCCGGGCCCGCGGGTCAGCCTGTTTTCAACCAGCACCGATTGGGAGGCCGTAACCGGCCTGCGTCTGTCGCAGCACAGGGTTAAAATCCTGCCTGATTCCAAGACAATCAAAAATGGATTGGAATTATATTATTTGGATGCTTTTCCTTGTTACGGCCAGTCTGACAGCACCCAGATCTGGCTGGGGGCAAATGGCAAAAGCGACAGCGGGATAATGATTGCCTGCCTGTTTGTTCCGGAAAAAATCACATTCGCCTGGCGTTATGCCGCGCGCGACGCGACACAGGGGGCGACCGCTGGATTAATGGAATGTCCTGTTTCCGCGGGCGGCGACGTCGTGATCGATTTATCCAAATGCGCCAAGGGCAAGGATTGGAAAGAATACAAATAGGGCAAAATATGTCTTCGATCAGGATTTTTACAGCGGACGTCCAAGACATGGGCCAAAGGCTGGATAAGTTTTTGGCCGCGCGGATGCCGGAATTTTCCCGCAGCGAGATTCAAAAGTTTGCGGTTTTCAAACTGGCGGGCGCGGAAAGGATTCCGGTAAAATTTTCCGAAAAGGTTAAGCCTGGCAATGGTTTTGAGGTTAAAATTCCCGCTGCTGCCGCAGCGGATTCCGGCATGCCGTATGTATCCGCGGACTTTGATTTGCAAATTGTATACGAGGATGACGATATCATCGCGGTCAACAAGCCGCGCGGGGTTGTCATGTATCCGTCTGCCGGGAATGTGTCGGGCACGCTGGTTCAAAACATTTTGGCGCATGCGCGTTTGTCCGCGCTGGGCGGCCCGATCCGTCCCGGCGTCGTGCACAGATTGGACAAGGACACCAGCGGCGTTGTCGTTTTGGCAAAATCGGACGCGGCCTTTCGCGGATTGGCAAAGACATTTGCGGTGCATGATTTGACCCGGAAATACATCGCCTTTGTCTGGGGCGTTCCGAATTGGGAGGGCGCGGACATCATCGGCAATATTGCGCGCAGCACCCGCAACAGGCAGAAAATGACCATGGTTCAGGCTGGCGGCAAAGAGGCCCGTACCCAGGTTGCCGTCGTCAATATCTGGGGGCCCGAAAGAATATCGGAATTGCGCTGCGCATTGCTGACAGGCCGCACCCATCAGATACGCGTTCATTTGTCTTCGCATGGTTTTCCCGTTCTGTGCGATCCGGTTTACGGCCGCGGATCGGCCAGGCTGGGCGGCGTCAGAAACTTGAAGCTGCTGGGTTTTCTGCGGGGCCGCCACGGCCAGATGCTGCATGCCGAGCTGCTGGAGTTAAAGCATCCTGTAACGGGCGCGGATTTGCGCTTCAAAGCGCGGCTGCCCCAAGATATGCAGGAATTGAAAGAGATTTTAATGGGCAATAGGTAACAGGTGATAGGTTAGGCGCATGACGCAAAGAATTGTAAATCATAAATCAGAATTAATCTCGAATAGAATACTAAGGTTGTATAAATATTTAACTGAAACAAAAAAGGAATACATTGTTATCAAGACAAATTTTGCGTTCTGGGACAAGCGTCGGGGCTAATTTAGCAGAAGCTGAATGTGCCGCTTCAAAAAAAGATTTCATCGCAAAAAGTTACATTGCGCTTAAAGAAATCAATGAAACTATGTATTGGCTGCGTAAATTTCTATTTTCGCAGCACATAAGCCAAAAAGAGTTTGACAGCATTTATAAAGACGCCGAAGAAATAAAGAAAATGCTTTCCGCAATATTAAGAACTTTAAAATCTGTATATATCATTATACCAACGCTTTTTGGTCGCTTTTTAACTCTTACCTCTTACCTAAAATTCATTTGTTCCGTTTTCATTTTTGTGGTATAATAAATCAAAGAATATGGAGTCAGGGAATGTCTTTTCTGAAAAATACGATTGGTTTCATAGCTGTTCTGGCGGTTGTGCCGGCTGCATTTGGCGCCTCGTCCCGCATAAGCGTCATAGGCGCGGCGTCAACCCGCATGCCGACTGTAACGGCGCAAATCGCCGCGGCGGCGACTTCGACAAGCGCGACGACCGCGCTGGCGACCCAGGAATGTATCGAGGCCTATACCGGCTGTCTAAAAGCTGGGGATATCTGCGGTCAGAATTTTGAGGAATGCACGAACAAAACCTTGTTCTTTTCCAAAAAAGCTTTGTGCGCCAGCGCTTTGATGCAGTGCAATGCCGCGGGCGTCACGTCCCTATTCGGCTCTGCCACGCAGACTGCGTTCGCGACTAAGAATACCGCCGGCGAATATACATACCCGACAGACGGCAGCGTCTTGGGCCAGATGATAGAGGCCGCGCAGATATCCAACCGCTATGATACCAGCGCATGCGTCAAAAGATACGCGTCCTGCTTGAAGAAAGACGATGTATGCGGCGCCGATTTTGAATTATGCACATCAAATACGGAATTCAAAAAGCAAAAGCTGTTCTGCGAATCGACATTGGCGCGCTGCCAAGATGATGGCAAGACCGAATTGTTCGGCACGACCAGCACGGCTGCCAATCCGACTGCCTCGTCCCGCATCGGCATAATGATTTCCGAAGGCGCGGCCCTGGCCGCGGTGAACGCCGTGTCGACATGCTACAAAGTCGCCGACCAGTGCATACTGAACGCGTGCTCGCAAAACCCTTACAAGTGCAAGGAAGGCAGTTTGACCGATATCAGTGCTCTCGTTGACGCATTGAATTCAAGTGAGGAAACCGCTTCTTTGGCCGATAAGCTGACAAGCATAATTGACAGCATAACAAAAAACGACGTTTCCGGTTTTTTAAAAAAGTCTTGCCTGGACACGATCGGTGCGAATAAGTTCTGCTATGCGACATTTTTGGGCAACGGCGCCATGCCGACTAATTCCCAGCTGCAGGACGAAGACAACCGCGGTGAAATTTATGCCGAGGCTTATTCTTCCCGCATGAATGATTCGATGAAGGCAAAAATTGACGAGTTGATAGAAAAGTTCGATAAAAAGACCAAGCAGCGCTGCCAGGATACGATTGTCAGCTGCGCCATGCGTTCCTGCGGCGGCGGTTCGGGACTCGCGTGCTATAATGCCGCCGCCAGCGGCAGCAGCTATGACAACGCGTCGATTGACATAACAAGGGCAAAAGATAGCATAAAGTCCGGCTGCGAAGCCATCATAAATGGCGACACATATTGCAAATATTCGGCCGCGACATTCGCGGCGGCAACCGGCACGCTTAGCTTCCTTAACACCAGCGTGTTTGAAAAACTCTTCACCGCGCCCAGCAATACCGAAACAAGCAGGGATCCGATTGGCGCGGTTGCGGCGCTGAATTACAAGCTGTCGACTTCGTTCAGTCCGACCATGATGGCGGAAAAGACCAAGCAGTGCCAGAATACCGCAAAGTCTTGTGTAAAAAGCCTGTGCGGCAATGATTACGAGAATTGCTATCGCAACAGAACCGATGTGCTTTCCAGCATAACCAATTCCGGCTCGGCTTCGTTTGACAAAAGCATGAACAAGGTGGGCGGGGTTCTTGACCGCACCATCATAACCGGACTTTGCATGGAAACTGTAAAGAATAATTCGATATGCGAAGAGCTGCTGAAAGCCAAGTCGTATTCTGCGCAAAACAATGCGGTATCGGATGGCGGCGCGGTTTGGGGCTCTGCGAGCAGTGTGCGCGGCGGCTGGATGAATATCGGCGCGACAGGTGTGACGGAAACCAGCGGCACGACTTGGACTGCTGCTGCGAACACGATTTGTACTGTCGACGGCGGCGTGGTTGATAGCGAATTGCCCGCGACTATGGCATGCGGCAGTGAAATGTCATACAAAGACGCGGATGGCAACGATCAGACGGCGAAATACAATACGGCCGCGACAGAAACCACTGATTCGGAATATGCGATCAATTTGTCGGCGACCGAAATTTTCCAAAGCGCGGTCAACGACTTGGAAATGGAGGCCCAGGCCAAGTATAACGCCAAGCTGACCAAGCAGCAGAACATGTGCCTGTCCGGCAATAACGGCGGCATAATCGGAATCAAGGATTTGGGAGGAACGTTCCAGTGGGTGAAGCTGAAAAGTAACAAGGTTCCGAAATCTTATGCTACTGCCGGCTTGAAAACTAACGAATTCGTATCCAGCAACGAGATATACGGTAGCTTTTGCCGCATCCGCATCACATTGCAATCGGACGACAAAAACATCCAGGACGCAATTGCCTCTGGCAAAGATTGGAGTACGGCATACTTTGCGGCTGGTGATTCATTCACTTGCGGCAGCTGGATACCGCAAAGCGCATTGGAAGAAATTTCCAACAAAGTCGGCAGTGCAGCCAGGGCAGAGTCAGAACGTGGCAACAGCCGCACTCTTGGATGGATGACGGCCTTAGGCACGGTTGTTGGCGGCGTGGGCGGCGGCATTGCAACAAATGCGTTGCAAAAGGGCGGTTTGGGCGGCCTGTTGGGAACAACAAATAAAACCGATAATTCAAATCATTATTCAACCCAATGTCAGAAATTTGCAGGAGAAGCCAAATCATATGCAGCAGATGCAGCAGATGCAGCAAAAGCAGCAGCAGAATCTGCACTTGAAATAGCAAAAAAAGTTAAAACATTTGAAGAAAATGAAGAAACTTTATATAAGTTAGACAAAAGTGTTCCCAATGCAACTAATCTTGGCAATTTTTCTAACTATAAAGTTCAAGTAGATAGAAAAATGAGTAATTTAATAGAATATTGCAAAAGTGCTCCGAACCTAGCGAAAAGTGATAAAAGCAAAACCAAAACAAATTTAATTGGTGCGGGTATAGGCGCGGTTGCAGGCGGCGTGCTGGGATACACAATAACCAAAAGTGTCCAAGATGCCAAGGCCGAGAGTGCCGAAGCCAAGGCAAAAGAAGAATGGATGAACGAGGTTGGCGGGCATATCCGCTGTTATATAGGCTCGGACGAAGTTGGCGAATATTCCGATATCATCAGTACTGAAATGGAGTGAGAAAAAAACCGGCATCCGCCGGTTTTTTTAAGGAATAAGGAATAGAGAATAAGGAAAAAGACCATATAATAAAGACCAAAGAACGAAGAGCAAAGAACAAATGTTGTCGAAATTGTATGTGCAATTTTAAAGATAGATTAAATTAATTTGGTTAAATTAAATATAATTGATAAACAATAAATATTCTGATTAATTATAATCATCATAAATCCGTTTGTAAAGCAAACATTATATCTGATCTTTGGTCTTTTTCCTTATTCCCTATTCCTTTTTCCTTTATTTTACGCTCTTAACTTCTCTCTTGTCATCCCGGCGAAAGGCGGGACCTAGGTTAATAAGAGTTGCAAGCAAAGCTTGCACTCTATATTATTTAGGCCACTGCTTCGCAGTGAAGTTATTCACCTGGATCCCGGCTTTCGCCGGGATGACAAGTAAAAGATCAAAGAACGAAGACCAAAGAGCAAATAGGTAGCAAGTAATAGGTTGTAGTTATGGAAAGTGTGCCCAGCCCATAAAATTGTTCACAGTTCACAATTTGCTATCCTCAAAAATTGCGCATGCAATTTTAATAATATTTGGTCTTTTTCCTTATTCCCTATTCCTTTTTCCTTTATTTTACGCTCTTAACTTCTCTCTTGTCATCCCGGCGAAAGCCGGGACCTAGGTCATAAAAGACGCAAGCGAAGCTTGCTCTCTGGTCTTTATTTTAGTTCATATACAATCACAGAATTAAAATTTAATAAAAATTATCGCCAAATTGGTTAATAATTAGCCGGGATAACTAGTCAAGAGCCATAAAAATAGGCCCAGGATGGCGGTTTTTGTATATGATCGGATTAGACCATATAATCAAATTATAAAATGATTAAATTGTGCCTGTGAAAAGCGATGTAAGTCAGCCCTTTAATTTTTTCAATTCTTTCGCATTGCGTCCGGTTATAATAGATTTGCCGGTTTTTGATTCTATCTCTTTGCGAGCGTTTCCAGCAACAGAAGCACCTTCGCGCGCAACATTCATATTTTGGTTCAGTCCCTTTGGCTTTTTTTGCTGAGCCAGCTCCGTAGTGGTTACTTCCGCCAGCATATTCAGCACCAGTTCAAGATTGCTCATGTTGTCGCGCAGGTTTTCCTTGTGCAAGCCTTTCAGCTTTTTGTATTCCCGCGCATTTAAGCCGGCCCAGCCGGAATAAAGCTCATCCGTAAGCAGCGCGTATTCAAGCCCCTTGCTGATTCCACCCTTGTCCCATTGATCGGTCAATTGTTTGCGAACTTCAATAGTTTTAAGCCGCTGATTTATCCAATCCAAAGAATAGCCCTTTTTGGCATAGTATTCCAGCGCGCGGGTAATCGCTAGCTCTGGGTCGGCCATTTCATCTATTCGGTCGCTGCCAACCTTGGCCAACCACAACTTAAACGGCTCTGCTTTGGGGCTGGGGATAGACTGGATAAGACGCAAAATGCCTGCAGAATCGGCAGAATCTGTTTCGCGCATTTTTCCGTCAGGGGCGAGCATTTTTAACCCCTTACAAATTGTAAGGGGTTCAGCCCCTTCTTTTTTCAATCTGTTTTTCAACACATACCAATAATTGCGGGGATCCGGACTTCCTGTCAATGCGCCCACAACATCAACGATGGCAAAATACCACTTCTCTTGCTGGTCGTCCCACAGGGTGCGGATGTTTTTATCCTCGAAAAGTTTTATGCCGGTTGATTTCATTGCGGATTCCTGATTGTAAATACTCTATAAATTTTCAGCGCAAAATGCAAGGAATTTGCGCCAGCGCGATTATTTCAATTCTTCGAATGCCCGTAATACGGTGATGACCAAAGACCAGAGAACAAAATGGTGTTTGCTTCGCAAACAAGGTTTATGATGATTATAATTAATCAGAATATTTGTTATTTATTGATTATATTCAAATTAATAAAATTCAATTTAATCTAACCACAAAATTGCGCATGCAATTTTGACATCATTTGTTCTTTGATCTTTATTATCTGGTCTTTTTCCTTATTTTGTTTGCTTAACTTCTCTCTCTTGTCATCCCGGCGAAAGCCGGGACCTAGGTGAATAATTCCACTGCGCAGCAGTGACATTATTAAACTAATGCAAATCAAAGCAGCATATTCAAATTTTCATATAAATCTTTCCACTCTGGGTTGTATTTTTCGATTAAATCTTTTTTCCAATTTCTTTTCCAATCCTTTAAGCGTTTTTCATGTTTAATGGCGTCTTTTACATTTTCAAAACGTTCAAAATATACTAATTTATCAACATTGTATTTATTGGTAAAACCAGGAAGCATATGGTTTTTATGCTCAAAGATACGCTGTGGCAAATTGCCGGTGAATCCTATGTACAGCGTACCGTTGCGCCGGCTGGATAAGATATAAACATAATAATATTTCTGCATGCTTTATTTTAATATAACCCGTGTCCCACGGTCAAGTCATGGAATAAAGTATTATTATATTTCTGGTTTATGACTTCTGATTTGCAAATTATTTATATTTGTAATTATGTGTTTAACTTCTCTCTTACTGTCATCCCGTGGCTTGACCACGGGACCCA
>JAIRLB010000036.1 GCA_031259745.1 Rickettsiales bacterium
AAAAATTCCGTTTCTGTGTGCGACAGATTTATCGAGGACAGATGGGTGTTGTCCGAATTGAACAAGGCGGTTGCGGATATTCGCCGCTGCATGGACAAATATGACAACTATAACGCGCGGGCGGCGATCGATGCGTTCTTTTATGAAATTTTCTGCGACCAGTATCTGGAATTCATCAAAGACAGGTTCTGGTCGTCTGCAAAATATTCCGCCGAATCCAAGGCGTCCGCGCAATGGACTTTGTGGGAAGTTTTGCGCTGCGTCTTGGGAATGTACGCGCCGTTCATTCCATTCCTGACCGAAGAGCTGTGGCAGAAAATTTATCAGCCGTTCGAAGGCGGAGAAACGCTGCATCTGACCGAATATCCGCGCACGCGCGCGGAATTCGATACGGATGTGTCGCAGATGCAGACGGCGCTGGATGTGCTGAAACGCGTGCGCAGCCTGCGCACGGAACGCAAGGTTGGCAACGGGGCCAAGCTGGCTGAATTGGTAATCGACACGTCCGTTCCCAGAATTTTGCATGGCGTCATAAAATCAGGCGCGCGCGCAGAGGAAATTGTAACCAGACCTGGTGCGGAAATCGATTTCGCAGTCGTTGGGCAAAAGGTTGACTAAGGTGGTATTAATGACAGAAAAACTGATTGAAAAACGGACTTTGAAGACATATCAGACAGACCGTTTTGGCAACATTCGTCCGCTGATGCTGATGAACGAGCTGCAAGCGATCGCCGACAACCATGCGGAGGTCTTGGGATGCGGGCGCTCGTACTGCATGGCGCATGGCGTGGCCTGGGTCGTGACGCACTATCTGGTCGATATTATAGAGCTGCCGCGCGAGGCCGAAGAACTTACGCTTATAACCTGGCCGTCGGCGCATGATGTGTTGAAGGCAACCCGCGATTTTGAAATTCGCGGGGCTGACGGCCGCCTGATGGTTCGCGCGACCAGCCAATGGATTCTGATTGATATTGAAAAGCGTCGCCCTTTGAAGCTGTCGGATAATCTGCCGGATTGGGATATAATTCCCCAGCGCGCTTGGGATAGGACGTTTGAGAAATTCCCGGATTTTGAAAATCAGAAAAAGCATGAATTTCATTGCAGGTATGATGATATCGACGTCAATCAGCATATAAACAATGCCGTCTATGCGGTTTGGGCGACGGAAAGCGTGGGCTTTGATTTTCGCAACAAGCATAAATTGAAGGGGATTGAGCTGAATTTTAAGAAAGAGATAATTTCGGATATGCCAGAGATTAATGTTCTGACATTAATTGACGGAATGACCAGTCATCACAAGATTGTCAGCAATGATACGGAAAACGCCAACATAGTATGCCGGTGGGGGGCGATGTGATTCATGGTTCCAACTTTGATAAAAAATAGTTTGGCGTGAAAACAAAACCCCGCAAAAATCCATGCCTTGCGGTTTTTTCTCTTTATAGAATATGTCGCGGAATATGCGTTTCCATTTTATGCTTTTTTTAGTTTGTTATTCGTTTTATCCAGCCAATTATCAACCGCATCCAATACTTCTCAGATGCGTTCTTTATATTGGAGGCGCATATTTGGCAGCGTTATCAATTCAGACGATTTGACTAAATCGTGCAGTCGGACGGATAGGTCATACGGACATACTTCGTCCGCATCGCCGTGAATGATCGGTGTTGGAATCTTTATGTTTCCCGCAACTTCCCACGGGTGATAATTCAAGGAATCGGAATAAAGTGAATAATGCCGCCGCTTTGCATGCGCCTCTGTTTTCTCGCAAACTTGTCCTGTCGGTTTGCCATTCTCGTCATAAATATCTAAAAATTCCGCCATTGACCAAACTCCAAGGTGCAGTCGTGGATAAATGGTGCGAAATGCACCAAATTCGAACTCCAATTTGGTTTCAGCGGGAAATATAAATTGAAATTGTACCAGTAATTATTATGAAAAATAAACTTGTCTAATATATTGGACACCGAATAATTCCGCGTATGTTAGCATTATGTCTGATTTATATGCAGCGAATATTGAGATTTTTACCCCTCATTTTTCTTTATTCTGCCGCGTTTTAGTTCATTTTGATATAAAATGTTGGAACTATAAAAAAACGCGTGATCGCGCGGTTTCTTAATTGACGGCGGATACCGAAACGCGCTTGCGCCCGGATGCGCGGCGACGGCTTAATACATCGCGGCCGCCCTTGGTTGCCATTCTTTCACGAAAGCCATGCGTATGAACGCGACGGGTCTTGGATGGTTGATAAGTACGTTTTGTTGCCATAATAAATCCTTTTGCCGATGTATTTAACCATAGCTTTTATAAAAACGCAACCTTTTTTTACTTAGACTTGCCATCGCTTAATATTCCCAGTTTCTTCAAGGCTTCCAGCATTAAATACCAGACCAGCATCGCCAGAAATAGGTTCCAGAGCGGTAAAAATAAAGCAGTGGGTTTCGCAATCATTTTATTTCTTGTTTTTTGACAATGTTATCAAAAACCAAACGTTTGTCAACTAGAAATAGAAAGTGAAAAAATATGTCTTTTGGGATTTTTTTGCTTGGCTTTGGCGGCAGAAATTTGCTATCTTTGGGTTGTAAAAAATGAAGGAAATTTGGTATGTCAGAAACAAACAATACAAATGAAATTATTGACGCAAAAGTGCCGACCAGTTCGCTGGAACATGAAATGCAGACCAGCTTTTTGGATTATGCGATGTCCGTCATAGTCGACCGCGCATTGCCCGATGTTCGCGACGGATGCAAGCCTGTGCACCGCCGCATTTTGTACGTTATGAATGATGTGGCGCCGGCGACAAAGGCCACGGTGAAATCAGCCCGCATCGTCGGCGAGGTTATGGGTAAATACCACCCGCATGGCGACAGTTCCATTTATGACGCTATGGCCCGAATGGCCCAGGACTTTTCCATGGGCGAAACGTTGGTGCACGGCCAGGGTAACTTTGGATCCCGCGATGGCGACAAGCCGGCGGCGATGCGTTATACCGAAGCGCGCTTGTCCAAGCTGGGCGCGTCGTTGATGGACGATATGGAAAAGGATACGGTGGACTGGATGCCGAACTTTGACGGCACTTTGCCAGAGCCGATGGTTTTGCCGGCGAAATTTCCTAACTTCTTGGTGAACGGCGGGTCTGGCATCGCGGTCGGCATGGCGACTAATGTTCCGACATATAATTTGGCCGAGGTTTGCAACGGAATCCTGGCCGTTTTGAACAACAAAGAATTGACCGATGATGAATTGTTCAATATTATCCCAGGACCTGATTTCCCAACCGGCGGGATAATTATGGGACGTGCCGGTGCATACAAGGCTCACAATACCGGCCGCGGCTCTATAATTGTCCGCGCAAAAACGCATATCGAAGATTTCCGCGATCACGAGGCGATCGTCGTGGACGAAGTTCCATACCAGGTAAACAAGGCGCAGCTGGTGGCGAAAATAGCCGAGCTTGTCAAAGACAAACGTATCGAAGGAATTTCTGAAATCCGCGACGAAACATCCAAAGAGGGCGTCCGCATCGTTGTCGAATTGAAACGCGACGCCATCGCGGATGTTGTATTGAACCACTTGTTCCAATACACGGAATTGCAGAACAGCTTTCCGGTCAATATGATGGCATTGAACCGCGGCCGCCCGATGTTGTTTAATATACGCGGGGTGCTGGATGCGTTTGTCGAATTCCGCGTCGAAGTCATCCGCCGCCGCACAATCTTTGATTTGAACAAGGCGCGCAATCGTGCGCATACTTTGCTGGGATTGTCTGTGGCGGTCGGCAACCTGGATGAAATCATCGCATTGATAAAGGGCAGCGAATCGCCTGAGGCCGCCCGCGATGCCTTGGTTGCGCGCGGTTGGAAGGCATCTGATATAGAGGCTTATATCAGATTGATTGATGACCCGAACACTGAATACAAAGACTGTCTGTTCCATATGTCCGAAGACCAGGCAAAGGCGATACTTGAATTGCAGCTTCATCGCTTGACGGGTCTGGAACGTGAAAAAATCCATCGTGATTTGACAGAATTGGGCTCTGTAATCAAAGATTTGCTAGATATTCTGGGTAGCCATGAGCGCATAATAGATATCATCCGCGATGAAACGGCGAATGTTCGCGACAACTGGTCCCAAAAGCGCCGCACAGAAATTTTAGATGCTGAAATCGACATTGATATTGAAGACTTGATTGCTCGCGAGGATATGGTCATCACAGTGACGAATACCGGATATATCAAGCGAGTATCTTTGGATACATACCGTGCGCAGAAACGCGGCGGCAAGGGGCGGAACGCCATGACAACCAAAGAAGACGATTATGTCGTCCAGGTGTTTGTTGCAAACACCCATACTCCGTTGCTGTTTTTCAGTTCCAAGGGAATTTGCTATAAGTTGAAAACTTACAAATTGCCAGAGGCCGCGGCGGCCGCCAAAGGCCGGCCGCTGATCAATCTGCTGCCGCTGCAAGCGGGGGAAATCATAACCGCCATCATGCCGGAACCGGAAGACAAAAATCAGTTCTTGATGTTCGCGACGTCGATGGGGACTATTCGCAGGAATGACTTTTCGGACTTTGAATCAATCCGCGCCAACGGCAAGATAGCGATGAAGCTGGAAAATGGCGAAAGCCTGGTTTCTGTGCTACCGTGCATGGAAGATCAAGACGTGTTCATATCGACGTATCGCGGCCGCTGCATACGGTTTCCGGTGACTGAAATACGCGTGTTCCAAAGCCGCGCTTCGACCGGCGTGCGCGCGATAAAGCTGGGCGGTGACGATCGCATAATCGGCATGGCAATGCTGAATCGCGGGGAAGAGGATTCTGCGGTGCGCGCCGCGTACATCAAGCAGAGCCGCGCGTTGCGCCGCGCGGAAACCGGCGTGGAAGAAGAGGCGGATTCCGAACTGGAAGCGACAAATCTGGTCTTGGATGACGCCAAGATGAAAGACATGGTCGCGCGCGAGGAATTTATACTGACGATATCCGAGAATGGATTTGGAAAGCGCACCAGTTCTTATGAATATCGGCTGACGCATCGCGGCGGCAACGGATTCACGAATATTAAGCTGGGCGGGAAAAATACGGCTGTGGCGGGCTCGTTCCCGATCGACGACAGGCATGATATTCTGATGGTGACCGACGGCGGAAAAATCATTCGCACGCCAGTTGCCGACGTTCGCATTGCAGGCCGCGCAACCGCGGGCGTGACGCTGTTTCGTACGAACGGTGGTGAAAAAGTTGTGTCCGCTGTCTCAATAGAAAAAGAAGAATCTGACAAAGCTATTGAAGAAACGACGGGAGTGGTACAAATTGCATAAAAGAAATCTTGTCGGTATTATTCAATACGAATTGAAAAAGAAATATCCAAAGCGCAAGTAAGGATGAATATAAAAAGATTATTGCCGGTATTTATGAGACTTTTGAGAGGAATGTAAATAAGGAATTGCGGAATGATAAAGAACAGCGAATATTTTTCTTCTATCAACGATGTGTCCAAGCGTCTGGACATTCCGGCGCATACATTGCGTTATTGGGAAAAGCAGTTCCCAGCAGCGATTAAACCCGCGACCGGAACAGGCGGTCGGCGCTATTATCGCGCTGAAACCGTGGCAGCTTTAGAATCGATCAAGGATCTGTTATACAATCGTGGCATGACGATCGCCGGTGTAAAAAAATTGCTGAAAAATGGAAATCTGCCTAGTGTCGGCGAATTTGTGCACGCATTGGAAAAAACGGCTGGACATGCGACAATCAACCCAGCGACTGCTGTGAATAATTCCTCATTATTTTTCCATAAAGTTGAAATCGACCAAGCTATTGACTTATTGGAGCGAGCACGCGCTGCGTTGCAATAAGCTTGGCAGTCCCAACGGGAATCGAACCCGTGTTACCAGAATGAGAATCTGGTGTCCTGACCGCTAGACGATGGGACCGGTCGCGGATTTTATTCTATATACAGTCGCTGCGATTTTCAAGATAAAAAAATGCGCCTTTGCGGCAATTTGTTATTTTATTTGGCTGGCGTGTACATATGTATTTTGAATTTTCCCTTTGCCCAGATGCAGGAAATGGCCAAAAGCGGGAAGTGGTTGGGGCGCACGGATTCGAACCGCGATAAAGAGAACCAAAATCTCTTGTCCTACCGTTAGACGACACCCCAGAAAAAAGATGCAAGGCTTGTCATAAATGCCAATGCTTTTGTCATTCCGGGCGAAGCCGCGTGTCATATGCAGCAAGGGAACGGAATGACGCCCCAAAAGTCTCGCCAATTATAAATAAGTTTAATTAATTTGCAATAATAAAATAGGGTCTTGTCATTGCGCAATTAATTTTGCGCTGGTAGTGCACAAATAACACTTGCGCATTTAAAGGCTTGGTTTTGTAGGGACTTGATTTTCTGTGTGGTAGGCCATGAGCGGTGTAGCCACCCGAAGCGAAACCGCTAATGTCGGTTGAAACCCTTTGGTCTTACGCTATTTTAGGTGCGCAAAATTAAATGTGCGAAGACATAATAAAATATGTAAGCGCAATTGAGTCCAAATATAAGAGTTCAATTAATGGATACATGAATTTTTTTCTTGCGTATCAATTTATTAAAATATATAATCATTAAACTTTTTAATAATTGATATGCGTATGCTGACCAAAACAAAGGGGGTGTTATGCCGCATAAGGAATTTATTCGCCTGATAGAAGAGAATATGTATATTCTAGATAGGCTGGGCGATAGGCTCAAGATCAAACATGGCTTGGCTTTCCGCTATTCCCGCCAGCAGCTGGCAACAATTATGCGGCTGTATATGGGCGGGCCGGCAAAGTTGAAAGACATCGCGCGGCGCGAAGGCATTACAGTGCCGAATTTATGCGCGACTTTCCGCAAGCTGGAAACAGGGGGCACGGTAAAACGCAAAATCGATGAAAATGACCGTCGCAACACTTGGTATGCGTTGACGGACCAAGGGAAAGAATTGGCCGATCGCGCATTGGAAAAATTCCGCGAAGGAATCGAATTCTTTTTTAACAGCTTGGCCCAGGAAGATGAAAAAAAGCTTATATGCGCTTTGCAGGCGATAAATGAAATATTAAATAAAATGGAGAAAGATAATGCGTAAACTCTTGCCGGTTTTTGCGATGCTTTGCTCTGTGCTGTTTGTGCAGAGTGCTTTTACGATGGATTTGTCATTCGATATGGCCGTTAATATGATAATGAAGGAATCCCATGACCTGAAAAAAGCACGGGCGAATGTTAGGAAAGCGGAAGCGTCGCTGGATGCTGCGAACGCAAACAGATGGTTCAAATTGGATGGATCCGTCACCTATATGAATCTAATGGACGTGGAGAGACCTTTTAGTCCCATGGGCGTTGATCTGCCGCCGGCATTGGGCGGAATCATCAGCAGTGCGTTGGGACAGCAAATCGGCCGTATTGAGTTTCCTGACAATATACTTATGGCCGGCGTGAGTCTTTCCCAGCCGATTTACACTTTCGGCAAAATCGGAAACGCTGTTGGTGCGGTCAGAAATGCGATAAAAATATCGGAATTCAGTTTGGATTTGACGCGCCGCGAAGTGCGTTATGCGGCCGCCGACATCTATTGGACAGCCAAGATGACTGACGGCTTGGTGGGTATATATCAGAAGTCTTTGAACGATGCTATCGCGGCCAAGAAAAAATTAATATCCGCAGGTCGCGCAAGTCGTACAAATCTGGTAAAAATTGAATCTGATATCGCAACCAAGGAAATCAATTTATCGGATGCGAGGTTCAATCGTGACACTGCTTATAGAATGTTAAAGATTTTTGCAGGGATCCAAGCGGATGAAGAGCTGGTGTTGACAGACGATATCCCCTCAAAGTTTGAAGCGATTGCGGCTGATAGATTGAACAATAATCCGGAATGGGACATTTATGAGCGGCAGATAAAAATGCACGAGGCAAACGCATTGTCAAAACGTGCCGGCAACTATCCGACATTGGCCGCGACCGCATCTTATAACTATGTCGCAATGCATGATGACATCAATGTGTTCGGTGGCAGAAAAACGCAGTCCGCATATTGGGGATTGGCGTTGCAGGTTCCCATCTTTGACGGAGGTCTGAATCGCGCAAACGCCATGACAGAGGCCATGGAAGCAGAAGCCGTGCGCCAGAATCTGGATAAATCCAAAAAGATGAAAACCGAGGAATACAACACCGTTGTAAAAAAATATGAACATTTGCGAAGCAATTTAACGGCTTGGGAAAATGCCAGGGGTTTGGCGCAGAAAACCTATAACATCTCACGCGATCGTTTTGAGGCGGGCCAAACGTCTGCTGTTGAGTTGGCCGAGGTCTCGGCTGCTTTGTCAGGGGTGGATATGGCTTTGTTGAATGCCAAGTACAATATACTGATGTCATGGGAGTCTATCAGGAAACTAAATGATTAAATTAAACAAAAAAGAGATATAAATGAAAAAACTCGTTTACATTTTATGCGCGGCGGCATTGGCCGGCTGGTTCGTATTCAGATTTGTGGCGATTGCGTCCGAAAATTCCCGCCATGTCTACAATACGGCGCGCATCGCGGCAGACCAAGGTACCCCTGTCCAGATTCTGGAAGTTGTTAGGAAAACTGACGCTTTGAAAGAACCTCTGTCTGTCAAAAACAATCGCGCATTGGTGTCGGGTGGGCGCTTGGATAAATTCGCCCCGGGCCAAAAGGTGGGCGATGGCTACATCGTTTCTGTTGCACGTCATGTCGACTTGGATTCGGGAATGCATGTTGTCAGAACCAGTGGCGTAAAAGACGGTCTGAATTATGCCAAGGCAGAGAATACAGGATACTTTGTTCCCATTCAGGCAATTAGTAATGACACTGTGATGGTGGTGGTTGACGGGATGGCGCATAAACGCGATATTAAGATTGCAAACAAAGACTCTGAAACAGCCGTTGTTTCCCAAGGGTTGTCTGATGGGGATAAAAT
>JAIRLB010000070.1 GCA_031259745.1 Rickettsiales bacterium
TCCGCGCGCGATACGGATGGAGACGGCGAAGCGGACAGCTGGTATCTGGTGTTTGATCCGCGCTTTGGCGGCCCGGTCGAAGTGTTCGGGATTCAGCCGATCGTAGGACGCGAGCAGGATCGTACCGATGGCGAATATTTCACGGCCGGCGCGCTGGACGACTTGGTGGCAGGCAGATTATTGCAAACGGGCTTCTATAACCGCACGCCGATCGAAGTGATTCCGATTATCTTTGAAAATACGAATATGGAAACGGCGGCCAAGGAATTGTACGACCGGATGGAGCAATATATTATCGATCGCGACGGATCGTACTTGGCGCGTTTCAGCCGCCTGTTCCAGCCGCGAGAAATAGAGCAGGTCGCAGGCGGCATCGCATTGAACGAGCATGCGAATTTCCGTGATTTCGAAGACCGAATGTTTGATGAATTTGTCTGGAACCGCAACCGCAGCTTGAAAAAAGCCTGGCTGGATGTCGATTTTGGAATGTTCAATCAAAAGGTAATGGATGACAAGAAGGTCGGCGGCAGCCGTTTCAGCGTCCAAGGCGGATTTGACTGGCAGGATTCGAAAACTTTGATGCTGGGTCTGTCCGCGCGCGCGTCGAATATGTCCGCCGGCAACTGGGATGAAATGGATTTGGGATACAAGCCGGGCAAGCCCATCCAAGGCCGCGCCGATATGAATGTCGCGACGACAAATGTCGGGTTTGGCGGCTACTTGATGCAGACGTTGGGAACCAAGGCGCGCCTGTATGGAAATGTGTTTTTGGATTTGAATATGTTTGATATCGCGCGCGACCAGAATTTTGTTTCCGCGATCAAGGGAACGGGAAGCGCGCTCAGCCTGATATCGGAATGGGGCCTGATGCATGACTGGCTGAATCAGTATCTTGTCGGAAATTTTTATGTCCGCGCGGGTTATAATTTTGGATTTTCTGTTACCGAAAAATCGGGGGGCGGCGATTATATGAAATTGGAATCTGACGGATATCTGATTTTGACGCCCGGTTATTCCATGATTGCGCAGAAAAGAATTTATACGTCGCCTTGGTTCCAAATCCGCCCGTATCTGTCCATCGGCGCGGAATATGATTTGCTGGGAATGCCGGACAATGCGCAGTTCAGATTTGCATACGCGAACAAATTCACGGACTATGCCATTACCGTTGACCCATTCTGGGCAAACGGCGGCGGCGGCATCGAATTCTTGTCCGCCGGCGGGTTTCAGTTTGGCATAGACTATCGCTATCAGTACAATGCCGATATACAGATGCATAAAATCAAGCTGTCCGGCTCGTACAGATTCTGACGGCGCGCGCAGAGTGAAAAGACCAAAGAAAGTAATAAGTTAATGAACAGTGAACAATTTTATGGTCTGGGCGCGGTTTCCACACCTCCTACCTTATTTACCCTCTACCTATTGATTCTGTTCTTTGGTCTTTTTCCTTATGATGCGGGGCAAGTGCCTGCCGCAACCTCGAACGTTCCGGTTGAGTCGTAATAAGTCCCTGCGGGCAAAGTGCATGTGCCGACCGTGCCGTTGGAACCGGCGGTGCTGGTTCCGCGGGCTTTTATTGTCCTGTCACTATCGGTATAAATACCGTCAGCCTGTGGGCATTGCGTGCAAGTTGGCGCAGTAGAACCATTGACAGTTCCATAATATCCGCCTTTGCAACGGTATCTGGTGCTGCGGCTTGAACAAGTGCCATAACTGGTGCAACTATTTTCGTTGCAAGTACCTCCGTATTTCTGCGACTGATAGTTCTCTCCGCTGATATCAGTCCATGTGCCATCACTAGCGCATGCGCTGCATGAAAGTTGTTTGAATGGCAATGAGTTGTTTCCGTTGCAACACCAAGTTTCGCTGTCGCATGTGAAAGTTTCTGTTTCAATTTCAGTTTTTATACCATTATTGTCACAATGCGTATCCAATGCGGCACTCGAGCTCTTGGTCTTGCATACATAACAATATTTTGTATTATTTTGGTTTGTAACAACTGGCCCGCCGAGCTGATAGCACACCGCATACGAAGTGCCATTAATCATGCATGCCGCCATTATCCAGATAAAACGTCCCATTGGATTAGGCATATATAGGAGAAAGAAATGTTGCGGAAATCTGGGGTTTTTGAAAATATAAAAAACGTCATATTAATCGGACGTTTGGATTAGCGGTGTTTTACAAGAGGTATTTTAACGATTTTACAATACCTTGTCTACAAAAAAGAACAAAGACCAAAGAAAGGAATAAGTAATAAGGAAAAAGGAATAGGGAATAAGTTAATGAACGGTTAACAATTTTGCGGGCCGGGCAGGATTCTTATACCTGCCACCTATTACCTGATACCTGTTACCTATTTTGTTCTTTGTTCTTTGCTCCTGTCGGTTTCACATCACGAAATCTTCGCCCAGGTATACTTTCTTGACCATTTCGTCCTTGACGATTTCGGTGGTCGTTCCGTGTTTTAATATTTTGCCATCATGCAGGACATAGCTGCGGTCGGTTATGCCCAGTGTCTCGCGCACATTGTGGTCTGTTATAATAACGCCCAATCCGCGGTTTTTTAACTGCGACACCAGACCGCGTATGTCATTCACGGCAATCGGGTCGATGCCCGCGAACGGTTCGTCCAGCAGAATGAATTTAGGATCGTTCGCCAATGCGCGCGCGATTTCAACGCGGCGCCTTTCGCCGCCGGAAAGGGCGCTCGCCGGGCTGCGCCGCAATTGCGTGATGGAAAATTCTTCCAGCAGTTCATCTAATTTTTTCTGGCGTTTTTTGCGATCCGGTTCGACAACTTCCAAAATAGCCATGATATTCTGTTCGACGGTCAGGCCGCGAAAAACGCTGTTTTCTTGGGGCAGATATCCGATTTTCAAACGCGCGCGCCTATAAAAAGGCAGGTGCGTGATATCCTGGGAATTCAAAAAGATTTGCCCGCCCGTGGCCCCCAGCTGGCCCGTGATGCAATAAAAAGCCGTTGTTTTGCCGGCGCCGTTCGGCCCCAGCAGTCCGACTGATTCGCCTGTGCGGACTTCTATTGATATATCCTTGATAACCATGCGTTTGCCGTATGATTTTGACAAGTGTTCGATTTTTAATACGCTGTGTTTCATATTTTCCTCGTAAACCGTAAGTCTGATTCCTTTTTCCTTATTCCTTTTTTTGATCTTTGTTCTTTGGCCTTTATAACTGCACCGCCAATTCGTCTGTCAGAATCTTGTCGCCATTGTCGGAATCGACGCGAACGTTGCCCAGCAGCGTGATGGATTTGTTTTTGCGGTTATAATATCCCCTGTCCGCGGTGATATTGTCTTTTATTTTTTTTCCATCGGCGATGCGGATGGTTTCTCCGGATACTTTTTCCACGTAAATAATGTCCGGATTGTCATATTCCTGACGCCCTTGGCGGGCGCGGATTGTAAATGGTTCTCCATTTTTATCAGTCCCTGCGAAAATGGCATTGGACATCTTGAACTGGTTGCTGGCGATTTCCTTCATATTAATGGCGGATATCGGCGTCCACAACAATTGCGGCGTGAACAGGGCGCCTGCGACCAGCGCCGCCGCCATGATCAGCCCCCATCCTGTGAAAAAAAACTGCCACAGTATTTTCAGTCGCTTGTGATGGTTGAAAATTATATAATTGCGATTATTTCTGCTCATGCGCCTGAGTTTAGAATACTTGATGCCAAAAATCAATTTTTATATTTTATCATGGTCTGTTTTGTGATACAATTAAGCAAGAGAGATGAATATAACCTTGCGATTTTTCATAGCCGCGTTTTGTCTGGTTCCGTTGTTTTCGGCCCAGGCTGCGGTTCAGATTAAAAAAGCGGCCCCCGTTGCGACCAAGCCTTCCGCTGGCACCGAAAGCGCGGCAAGCTTGGTCCCGACCGTGTTGGGACTGGTTTCCGGCGTTATGGAAATGAATGCCAAGCAAAAGGCATTATCGGCGGAATGTGTCCCAAGTTCGGCTGAAAGAACATTCGTCGACAATATGATAAAAGAATGGGCCAAGGCCGGCGCATCGCCCGAGGCGTTCAAAAATGCTTTGAAAGATCGGGTTGCTTGTGGTAATAATGGCACGTCTGGCAGTTATGAAACTAATATTCAGCACTCCGCGGAGGGCCTGCAGGTTTGTTACAATTCTTACAAAGAATCAACGGATAAGGGCATGATTTGGTATGAATTTCCGAAAACCGGCATAGCGACATACTGCAAAGAGG
>JAIRLB010000022.1 GCA_031259745.1 Rickettsiales bacterium
GGCCGACGACTATTTCTATTCCCGCATTCAATCCGGAGCATTTGACGCTGAAGACGCAATCGTTCTGGCCGACTATTACACAGCGATGATCAACGATCCCAATTCATATGCCGCGCACAGCATGCTGATGTCCGGCGGATTAAATGCCATGAACTATGTTCATGTTGGAACATGGGCAACCATTCCCGATTCCTGGCGCGGCAAAGAAGCCTCGCTATCCATGATTTTAGACTGGCTGAACGCAAATCAAATCCGTATCGCCGAAGAACTTGAAAACCGCCGGCGTCAAGGTGATCAGATGGTCATGATGGCAGACCCAATGAAGGATTTGTTTCAAGACGCCGTCCGCGAGGCGCGCCAATATTCATACGCCCACCGCAGTATTCTGGAATTGACCCAATTGGCGAACACGCCTGACAAGGAGCGCGGATCCATACTGTCCACGGTCATGGCTGGACTGGGCATATTCCGAAATGCCGCCGTGCGCAACCGCACCAGCCATTCGGACTTTCACTTTTCAGATTTGCGCGGATTAAAAGACCCGCGCGACGGCAAGATCAAACCGGTAACCGTCTATCTGTCCATAAATATGGTTAATGCCGAAGCTTTGAATCCGATCACCGGCATCTTTATTGAATTGATGTCCAAATTCTTGCTGGCAAACAAGCCAAACGATATTCATGCCGGAGAAAAACTGGGGCCATATCCGGTCTTGTTCGTATTGGACGAAATGCCGAAAATGCAAAGGCTGCAAGCTGTCATACAGGGCCCGGATCTGGGGCGCGGACAATTGATTTCATATCTGATTATCGGCCAGGATCTGCACCAGATTGCTGAAAAATACGGACAAGACGCCGCAGCTACGATTATATCCACAACGGCGGTCAAGATTGTTATGCGCCAGAACGACCCGGATACCGCGAAACGCTTCTCGGAAATGATGGGGAACAAGATGAAAATAAACAAAACCAAAGATGACAAGGGCAAGGTCACGGAATCCAAGGGCGAAGAACTTCTTTACAGCACAATGGACATAATGAAATTGCCGGAAAAGAAACAAATAGTAATATTTCAAGGGTACTATAACCGACCGATTGAAGCGGATCAAGAACGCTATTTCCTGCGTGGAAATGATGTTCAGATAAAACTGGATGATAAAGTCAAAATGGGCGAAAGCACGCCGTTGCCGGAATTCCTGATTCCCTATCATCATGCGGCGATGGGATACGGCGGCGTCCCGAAAATCTATAACCCCATGACCAAGGAAATCAAAGCTCTGTCATAAGAAAAAACCGGATTTGACTATCCCCGAGCTCTGGGTATATAGTTCCGATATGAGATTTAAAATTATATTTTTGTCTTTGGTTTTTCTGCTGTCAGCGTGTGCCGGCAATATGGAAGCGCGCCTGAACGCGGTGCGCAACGGCTATTTGAAAGGCGATTATGTCGCCACAGCTGAACAATTCTCTGATAAAAAAGAAATTCAGACACAAAATAATCTGGAAGTATTGATAACCGCGGATGCTTTGTTTCATGCAAATGAATTCGCGGCCAGCGATAATGCATACGAAGAATTCAATTATCGGAACATCGATTTGACCGGCGGCGACTTGGGCCGCGAAGCCGGGGCGTTCATTGGCGGAAACATGGCGAACGATTATCGCCCGTACATGATGGACGCCCTGTTTGTGTCTTATTATCAGATTTGGGCCGCGCTGGCCGACAACAGGCCCGACGACGCGCGCGTTATCATAAATCAATCCTATGACCGCCAGCAGAACATGAGTATTGAATATAGAAAACTGTTAGAAGAAACGCAAAACAACGCCGCGGAAAATACCAAGCTGGCAAATCAGCTGGATTATGAAAATTCCCAATGGTCCGCATTCCGCGACATCATGAATCCCGCCCTGACTTATCTTTCCGGCATATATTTCCTGAATACGGGCAAGTTCGGCGATGCCAAGACCTATTTGAAACGCGCGAACGGCATGATGCCGGATAATGATTTTATCACGGATGATTTGAAATCGGCGGAATCCGGAAAAATTCCGACCGGCACCGCATGGGTGTTTATCGAATCGGGATTCACGCTAAAGCTGCGCGAAAACAGGATGGATATGCCATGGATTATCGGCAAGGGCCCGACCGTTGTTTCAATCGCCGTGTCAGAGCCCGTATTTTTCACCCCCGGAACACATATCGATAAATCCGAACTGCTGGCGGACACAGATGCAATGTTCATGACGGAATATCGCGAATATCGCATAAACGAGGCCCTGCGCGCATGGACTTCCGCCGTGGCCAAGGCCGCATTGCAGACAACCCTGCACAATTCTGACAATATGTATGCGAATATCGCGGGACTGGCCGCCACCGCTTTCAGCATTGCCGGCACCAGCGCGGAAGTCCGGACATGGGCGACATTGCCAAAAAGCATCCACCTGATGCGGATAAAAAAAGACAAAAGCGGCTTGATTGAATTGAAATCAGGTGCTACTGTGATTGCAGAGATAGCAGTTCCGCCAAGCGGAAATCATCTGGTTTATGTCCGGTTGTCGGGCGGCGCCTTTGATTCAAAGGTTATAAAGATAAAATAACAATAATACAAAGGAAGAAAAGATGAAAAAATCACTATTGCTTATTTTGCCCGTGCTGACCGCACTGGCTGGATGCGGCGAAACGCGCATCGTTGATTTGGATAATAAAAAGGATGTCGCGGGCATGCAACAGGTTATGGAACTGGAATACCGCGACTGGGCCAGCGCTGCCGAAAAAATGACGAAGTCAATGACCGACAGCGGTTCATTCGCAAATATAAAAAAGCCCGTCATAGCAATTGCTGAAATTGAAAATGACACAATGCAGCGCTTTGACACGGACATCTTGGTTAAGAAAATCCGCACTACTTTGGTCAATTCGGGCAAGGCCCGGATATCGACCGGTTTCCAAAACAAGACGACTATCGCCACCGGATACATTCCCGTGTCGGCGGAGCTGAAAGCGGTCAGCGGCGGGCCGAAACATTCATCTTCGATTGAAGCCAAGGCCAAGGGATATGCCGAAGTGGAATATGAAAAGAATATGGCCGAAGACGAAACCACGCATAAAATGCGCGAATTGCGCGGAAATAAAGAATATGACGCCAAAACAATCGCGGACAAGGGGACATTGGTCGCGCCAAACTTGTCGCTGTCCGGCAAAATGCTGCAGCGCAACATGAAATTGCAATCAGGTTTGTTTTCCAGCACAGACACGCGCGTCGAATACTACCTGCAACTGACGCTGACCGATTTGAAGACCGGCCTGTCCGTATGGGAAGACGAGCAGCCGATTGTCAAGGAAGGCGACCACGCCCCGACATGGTAAAAACCGAACGAAGAACAGCAAATCCCCCTTTGACTATTTGGCGGGGGATTTTTTGTTCTGTCTTCGCACAATAAAATCCGTCCAGGTTGTGCACAAATAAAATCCGTCCACTAGACTTGTTCTTAAATGAAGGAACAAGCTATGAAAAACTCTCTGAAAGCATATCTGTCAGCGATA
>JAIRLB010000083.1 GCA_031259745.1 Rickettsiales bacterium
TTTCTGATCGCCGCTGGGCCGCGTGATAAGGCCGCCCAGATCAGCCAGATTCACGGTCAGGAAAGCCTCGCCGGTGGACGGGTCGATGTGCCGGCCCGTCGTGTCCAAACATTTGCCCAATTCATCACCACAAACAGAGGTTTTTTCGGAACAAATTCATGATTTGCGCGAACAATTAACAATGAACAGTGAATAGCGAATAATAAATAATTTTATAGACTGGGCTTTCATACCTGCAACCTATTCCTGCTACCTGTTACCTTCTTTGGTCTTTTCCTTTATTCTTGTTCGTATAACAAATCACATTTCACAAGGTTGCCCCATGCGGAATTATTCGCCGATAATGGATTTTAACCCTGAAATAGCGTAAAGTGGCACGGAATACAAATTGTCCGCAACACCATAATTTTTCAATGACACGCGAACTGATCATATTATGCATTGTTTATGCATAAATCACAATCATTATTTCTAGCAAAACTACATTTATTCCGACCAATAATTCATAAAACTTCACACTTTTTCTAATCAAATATAAAGAACTACATTTTTACGGAGCATTTCTCTGCAAAAACCGCATTCCTTATTCCTTTCTACTTATTCCTTTCTTTGGCCTTTTTACTTTTTCCTTTATCCCGTTGATCGCCGCCAATATTATTTTCATCTCGCCGTCAGAGAATTCTCCCAAAACCCAATCCGACGGATCCATTTGCAATTCATGGTCGCGCGGATGGCCGATGCCTATTCTGATGCGAAAATATTCGCACCCAACCATATTGTCGATCGATTTTATCCCGTTATGACCCGCGCTGCCGCCGCCTTGCTTTTCGCGGATGTCGCCGATCTTCAAATCCATATCGTCATGAATCACAACCAGATTGTCCAGCGGAATCTTATAAAAACTCATCAATGCCTGAACGGATATCCCGCTGCTGTTCATAAAAGTCTGCGGCTTGGCAACGATTATTTTCTGACCGTCAATATCGACGCCGGCAACCAGCGCGTTTTTTTCTTTTTTCCACACGGCGTCCGCGCCGGCCACATAATCGGCCGCCATAAATCCGACATTATGACGCGTCAGCTTGTACCTGTCGCCGGGGTTTCCAAGACCGACTATCAGAACAGGTTTATTTTCTTGCATATCAGGCGCCCTTTTTCTAGTATAATATCATAAAAAGGAGAAATTTATGAAACTAAAAACATCAGGTCTGCTGACCCTTGCGACAATAATGGGATTTTCGGCGAATGCGAACGCGGGCGCCGTGATTGACATTTATGCCGGCGCGACAATGGGCGCGGGCGGCGCTACGCTGTTTATGAATGACGACAACTACACCGACTCCGGCCAAAGCTTTGGCGCGCTGGCCGGCATAGATATTCCGCTCTTTCGTTTCGAGGCAGAATACAACTATCTGAACGACAGCGATACAAAACTGAATATCGGGATGCTGAACGCGTACTTCAAAATGCCGTCAACTGTTATCAAACCGTATCTGGGCCTGGGCCTGGGCACAGTATTCGGCGGCAACGCGGGGGATTTCGACATCGACGCGCGCGCCGCATATCAGGGAATGCTGGGCATCACATTCGATATGCCCGTATTGCCCGTTAAATTCGATGCCGAGGCGCGCGCACTGTACGCGCCGAATCTTTTCACGACAGCCGCGAATGCAAAACCCGACCTGCTGCATTACGATCTGCGCTTGAAAGCAAGATACGTGTTCTAAGTCATGCTGACGCTTATTGACGGAAACTCTTTATTATTCAGGGCTTATTACGGAATGCGCGGCGGGTTGTCGCGCGCGGATGGAACCCCGGTCGGCGCGGCATATGGGTTTTTCGCCATGATTCTGCCTATTCTGGCCCAAACAAAGCCCGGCGATACCGTCGTATGTGTATTTGACGCATCCAGAACCACGTTTCGAAACGATATTTACCCGGAATACAAGGCCAATCGCCATGACACGCCCGCGGATCTGGTCAAGCAGATTGAATTAACCCGCGATGCGGCCCGATCCATGGGCATGCCTGTGCTGTGCGTCCCGGGGGTAGAGGCCGACGATGTCATCGCGACATTATCGCGCGAAAATTGCCGCAGTCACGACGCCACCAGAATCATAACCAGCGACAAAGACCTGATGCAGCTGGTATCAGACTGCGTGTTCCTGTATGACGGCATGAAAGAGGCCGAAGTGCGCCCCACGCAGGTTCTGGAAAAGTTCGGCGTCCGCCCCGACCAAGTCATAGATGTTCAAAGCCTGATGGGGGATTCTTCGGATAATGTTCCGGGCGTTCCCGGCATCGGCCCCAAGAAAGCGGCCGAACTAATCAACCAGTTCGGATCGCTGGACATGCTGTATGAAAATATAGGCAAGGTAAAAAACGACCGCATCAGGCAGCTGCTGATTGATAATCAGGACAAGGCCCGCATATCCAAAAGGCTGGTTACGCTGAAAGACGACGTTGATTTGGGCGGATTGAAATTGACCCCGTTTCGATTCAACAAGGCCGCGGCTTTGAATTTTGTAAAAAATAAAATCGAAAGCCATTCGCTGGCCACGCGAATCGAAAAGCTGTTCCCGCATTCTGATGACGAACATCCGGTTGAAACGCCGCCATTCGATGAAAAATTCTCATGCCCCGCCCCGTTCAAGGCGCCGGATACGAAAACAAGCTCTGTCTGGGCCCCGAAATATAAAACCGTCCTGGCCGCAAAAGATTTGGATGATTTCCTGGCCACTGTCCGGGATGTCTTGGCG
>JAIRLB010000019.1 GCA_031259745.1 Rickettsiales bacterium
TTCGGAATCATCAGCAGCAATCCCTGGGACGCCGTAAATGTTGTGGCCAACACCCCCATCTGCAAGGCCCCGTGCACGGCGCCGGCGGCGCCGCCTTCGGATTGCATCTCGATCACGCCCGGAATTGCGCCCCAGATATTCTTTTTATGCTGAAACACCCATTCATCGGCCAATTCACCCATTGTGCTGCTGGGGGTGATTGGATAAATAGCCGAAAACTCGCTGCATCTGTATGCAACATCGGCCGCCGCCCAATTGCCGTCCACTATCAATTTTGACATTTTGTTTTCCCTTCAAAGTTTGCGCGGACAATAATATCGCCAAATCCGATACAAGGCAAGAGTTATTAGAATTACTTGACAAACTGTATCTATTGTACTATAAAGTAAAAAGTTTGACAAAAGCTATCGGATAAGAAAATGACAAAAAGAAAAATTGATTTTAACAAGGCCAAGGCACGGGTATTCGCCGACATCCCCGAAATCTTTATGACAAAGAGATTTTCCGAATATTCCCCGGCATACGTGGTGACTAATGAAGACCTGCGTCTTGTCACCAAAATCCAAGATCTGAAAGGAACAAATGTTCTGACCGCGGCCGGAAGCGGAGATCATCCGATTTTCTACCGCATTGCCGGCGCCGAAAATGTGGATACGTTCGATATTTCATTCTGCGCCAAAGTCATCATGGATATCAAGACGGCCGCAATACCAATTTTGAAACATCCGCAATATATTGATTTGCTTTATAATCTGCACAATTCCAAAAAGACATCCGATGTTCCGCACTTTTTTGAAGTCAGCAAAAATATGCCGAATGACACAAAACAATTTTTTGAAAAAATGGAGGGATACAAGATTTTCAGCAACGGCTTTCATCCGAGCGACTACAAGCAATTCCTTCCGACAGATGAAGAATATTCAATAATGAGTCAACTAGTCAAACATCCTTTTGCTTTTATTTGGTCTGACATCCGCCGATTGCATGAAAATTTGAATTCCACCTATGACGCCATGAACCTTTCAAATATCTTTGAGAGCCTGAATGATGAAAAAACAATAACGGAAGTATTGGAAAATTTGAAACAACATCTATCCTCGTCCGGCATTATTGTCGCCCATACCACATGGTTTTTCAGGGATTTTGAATTAAAAACATATAAAAAGGTTTATGAAAATATAAAAAGCTGGGGAAAGTTAGGATTGCTTAATAGAAATCACCAACAATCCATAATCATTCAGAAAAACAGATAAAGAATGTCGGAGAAATCCGACATTTTTCAAACTATTGTATAATATTTGTATAGCTATTTTTTTATTGACAAATTAATTATCGGGTGTAAAATATCTGCATAAAGCGAGGTATTTATGAGTAATAAAGATTCAAAAATAATGATCCCAAAAGAGATAGAATCGGCTCAGCTTGCCGCTGTTCAGCGAGATGGATGTGCGATTAAGCATATAAAAAATCCATCAGAAGCACTTCAGCTTGCGGCTGTTCAGCAAAATGGATGTGCGATTGAGTATATAGAAAATCCACCAGAAGCACTTCAGCTTGCCGCTGTTCAGAAAGATTGGGGTGCGATTAGGCATATAAAAAATCCATCAGAAGCACTTCAGCTTGCTGCTGTTCAGCGAGATGGATATGCGATTGAGCATATAAAAAATCCATCAGAAGCAGTTCAGCTTGCTGCTGTTCAGCAAAATAGAGATGCGATTAGGAATATAAAAAATCCATCAGAATCGGCTCAGCTTGCGGCTGTTCAGCAAAATGGATATGCGATTAAGTATATAGGAAATCCATCAGAATCGGTTCAGCTTGCCGCTGTTCAGCAAAATGGATATGTGATTGGGAATATAAAAAATCCATCGGAAGCAGTACAGCTTGCGGCTGTTCAGCAAAATGGATGGGCGATTAGGAATATAAAAAATCCAGCCAGAAACATCATCTGCATGGCGTTGAAATCACGACAAGAAGAAACTTCTAAGTTAAAAAATCTGTCTGTGCAAAGTTTGATTGAAGAATATAAATTTGGTAAGATTACAAGCAGCATGATAAACAAATTGCCCCTGGAAAAGCGGATTGAATTGGTCAAAATCTGTCCAAGCATGGTGCGTATATCCACTTTGTTGCTGCAACTCAACAACATGCAGCGGTAAATTGCGGGTCAAGAGCATTTAAGTTTGATGGGCTTGCCTTGGACTTTATCAAGAGCAGCTTGTGAATATTATCTTGTTTGTGATTATATCGCCAGACCGATTCAGCAATATACGTCGGTGAATGTTCCCATTTCGCCCCGCGGAACTTTGCGGGCCTGACCCGCCCAGCCTCAGAACCTTTCTGTGCGATTAGTTGTTATCGTTTGTCTATCCTCTTTACTCGCAAACTCCATTTTCTAATATACAATGCGATGGCATTGGTCCATATTTACGCTCTAATCGCGCAACATCCAGAATATTGGCATTATGCTTTCGATGTTCGTTTTGGCAACAACTTTTGCATATGTTTTGCTGCTGCCGTCAGCCATTCCGAGCACAAATGCTTTTTTGTATGGAAGTTTCCATTTCAGAAAGTATTCTTTCGTTCTTGTAAAAAATATCTTATCCATTTGCGCATTGTTCGCATGTTTTTCTTGTTCCGTTTCCGTATGGCTGTAAAAATTTCCCAAAACCCAGCTTTGTAAATCGCATTTTGTTTGCATGGCGGTTTTCATATCCTCGCAGTTTCTTATTCCTTTTACAATACAGCCGCCCATGCCGCTGTATGCACGCCTGTTGTTACAAATGTATTGACAAATGTCAACACAATGATATAGTCGTTTGTAGAGACGCTTGTATTGCGTCTTGTGTATTGGTTTGTATAGGAGATTTAGTTATGCCGAATGTGATGCAGCAATTGTTCGTGATGAATATTGAAACGTTGCTGAAGGAATACGCCGCTTATCGAACCTTTAACAAATCTGACTGCGTTATAAATATGCGAATTCCAGGCCTTATACTGGAAAGAATCAAAGAATTGGCCAACCAGCAGCATGTTCCCTATCAGTCCTTGATCTCATCCGTTTTGTTTTCCTTGGCAAATATCGAGGAAAAGAAGTAATGCGCAGGTATTTTTGCGGCAATTCGCATTATTCCCATTCACGTGGCTAAGGGGCGCTGTCCAAAGCCTTGGCGACGGGTGACGCGGTGGGGGTTAGATAAATGGATAAGTGATAAGGAATAGGAAAAAAGAATAAAAATTTTGAATCTTTATTTCTTATAAACATATAGGCAATGCTGGCCGAGTCTGTCTTGGTGCAGCATGATTTTTTTATCCGGCGCGATATCGGGCAACGGAAAATCCAAAACCATCAAGACTTTGAAATGCGACCTGATTTGCTGTACTTTTTTCATCATCGGCGTCAGCAAATAGGCGATCCCGACATCGAATTTTCTATTATCTTTTTTGACATGCTTGAAAACATTGCCGAAAACAATTTCTACATTTTTGGCAGACCCGCATCGGATCGAAGAATAAATATACGGCGATGGCATTATCTCGGCCCCGGTAACATGCGCCGCAGGAAATGCTGCCGCCACCGCGCGCAGCATCGTCCCCCAGCCGCTGCCTATATCCAGGATTGTCTTTGCATCCGGAATATCGGCTTTGATTTGTTCCACAATCGCCTGACGCAATTTTGCGCTGGACGGAACCTCGGGCGCCATTTTGTTGAAAAAACAGATCATTTGTTCCAAACCCATCGTCAGAATAACAATGTCAAAAATAATGAAAGCGGCCAGATAAAGATAAACCAGAAAAGTCATAGAAATTGCCGTATGAAAAACCGCCGCAAACCAGTTCGCATAAATTTTTGCGAACAGTATGCGGACAGTTTGATTTTTTATTTATTACCAACCGGAAATGACGCAGCCCGTAATCGGACCCAAAAAGCTTAGAACAATGCCAATACTGAACAAAAGCGTAAATCCGACCAACAGACCGACACCTTTTTTCTTTAAGTCATCAATTCCTCCGCTAATCTCGCCCTTGGATATATAACCCCATGCCCATCCGGCAATCATAAATGCCGCGCCGATAAAGGCAAGCGTCCGCAGAGTTCTGAATACGCCCTGCATGCTGTTAACCAAAGCGCACGCATCGCCGCCCACCGGCGCGGCGGATGCAACCGAAATTGCCGCAAATACAGCAGACAGACCGAAAATTACTTTTTTCATCGTTAGAGTCTCCTTCTATGATTTGAATTTATTATATCATACTTTTAAGACAACCGCAAAATACTTTTTTCAAATAAACGCATGCTTGATTTTTGCCCCGGATCAATATAAAATTCGAACAGTCTAAATGTAGGATTGTCAAAAGGAAAAATCATGCTGCGAAAATTATTCGGATGCCTGCTGGTATTGCACTCTGTTTTGTTCATCTCGGCCGCGCGGGCCGAATTAAAAGTGGATATTATCGCAGGCGGCACCGAACCTATCTCAGTGGCCATTCAAAAGTTCGAAACAGATGCCAAGGTCGGCGCAAAAGAAGCCGCGATGATACGTTCCGTGATAGAAGCCGACTTGAAATCCACCGGGCTGTTTCGAATTGTCGGCCATGACGCTTTTCCAGAATTTGTCAAAATGAATGACATGCCGAACTTCAAAAGCTGGATGGCGATCAAAGCCAAGATTCTGATCCAGGCAAAAATGAGCCAAAATGCAGACGGCCGCTATGGCATTGAATTTTATGTATGGGATGTGAACGGACAAGAGCAAATCGAAGCGCAAAGCTTGATATCAAGCAAAAAATCAGCCCGGCGCCTGGCGCATATAACAGCGGATGTCGTCTATGAGAGATTGACGGGCGAAACCGGTTATTTTGATACACAGATTATATTTATTGCTGAAACCGGGCCGGTTGACGCCCGCATCAAGCGTCTGGCGATCATGGATCAGGACGGATACGGATTCCGTTATATGTCGGATAGCAAGACGTTTGTGATGTCGCCGCATTTCTCGCCGAATATGCGCACAATTGTGTTTTTGTCCTATCGTGATGACGACCCTATGGTTTGGACCCTGGATATGGACACAGGCGAGCAGAAGCGCCTGGGACGATTCGGCGGAATGAACTTTTCCCCAAGATTCTCGCCGGATGGAACCCGGGTTGCGTTATCGTTGGTCAAAAACGGGATTACAAACATTCACGAATATGATTTGAA